>JAQAZR010000472.1:0-4360 GCA_032127235.1 Deltaproteobacteria bacterium | reverse complement strand
GGGATGCCCACCTTAATAAGACCTGAAGAACTAAAAAAAGGTAACCGACAGGGTTCAAAGTCCGATGCGCTTCAAACCACCCAATTGTAAGCGTTTACAGGGTGCCGCAGATGCAAGGCGTCGGGCACGCAGACGACCTTTCGTACTTCAAGTGCCCGACAACAAAGCAGATGCGGTGCCCTGTGAACGCTTACAAAAAAAGAGCCCCACCATGGCGGCAGAGCTCTGTCGGTCACATGCAGCTGATAGGCTATTTCAGTCTTTTTTCAGGCTTTTGATTTCATCTTTGAGTTCGTCGATTTCATGCTTGTAGTGCTCAATCTCCGACTCTTTTACCGATGAGGACTCGAAGGCCGGCTCGTCTTTTTTCCAGTTATCCTTGAGTTCATCAAAACCAAGATAGATGGCCAGCCCACCGCCAAGCAGGAGCATAATCGGAATGATGCCGGCTAAGACCATCAAAAATTCACTCCACCAAATCCCCAGCCCGACCAGTCCCAGTGCCGCCGCAACCGCCCCACCGATTAACGTTTTCATAAAAGCCCTCCTCTTTTTTTTTGTGTGTTCACACCAGGTATTGTTTCTATTTTTGAGCGGCTACTCTATTACCGCTTACATCGTAGGTCAAATAAAAATTTTCGGCAAGAAACGGCATTTCCCGTCAATCGAATGGTAACAGGCCGTAATTGCACAAAAGTCTAAATGGCCTGCCGCTGCAAACGACAAAACTCTGCGGTCATTACCACAGTTTGGTGGTCAAGACAAGTCTCTTTGACGTCTCAAACAGGGAGGGTATCATTTTTGCGGGGCCGCCCTGCGCTTGGCTGCCGTGGGCACCGAAATCAAATAAAAGATTGCAAATAAGTTTTCATTTTGGTAGTAAATTTTATTTTTAATTGTAACTAGTTAAATGGAAAACACGATCAGCACCGCCAAGACGCCCATGGTCGCAATGCATTGTTATCGGACATCAATCGGGGTCTCTGAGGTGTTGAAATGATGGAATGTTGGATCATTGGGCACAAAAGCAGAAATAGAGTTCTATAAAGGTAAAATACCTTAGAACCCATTATTCCAATATTCCAGCACTCCAATTGTCATCATTTTATTTTTCCATTATGTTTCGAACACACCCCTTCAAGATGGGACCAAAGGCGGGCATGCCCGGCGTGGCTTTTGCGAAGGCGCGCCCCTCAAGCCCGGACTCTTCACGCTAAAGGCACGCATGCGGCCCAAGCCGCTCCGGAAGTCACGCATGTTCTGGATAACAAAACCGAATCCCTCGGACACTTCTGGCACACATCTCGGATGGTTCAGCAGGCTGCTTGGCGGCACGACGGATCATTACAGCTGTTTTCTGCCGCAAAAACTCGGCCGGCTGAGAACGGTGTTGTTGAAGATGTTCTATTCCGGCATAGCGCTCAGCGCAGATTTGACCGCTGTGATCGACCAGATCCCGAAAAACGCCATCATCGTCTACATCAACAAGAACAAGAACAAGTTCGAATACCTCTATTACCACACCGCCTTTTCCCGGCGAGGCTGTCCCGTCCCGGAAATCGGTCTCGACTACCGCACGCTGTTCTGGCAGCCTCTCACGCGTCTTCTCAAAATCTTTCTGGCCCACCTCAGTTATTTTGTCCGCAAACTGTCCTTCCAGAGCCCCTACAAGAGCGGCTATATTCAAAAAGAACTGCTCAACGGAAGGGCCGGGTTTCTGTCGCTGGTGGATAAGGGCGAATTTTATCAACGCTTTCTCGGATCCAAGATTGACCCGCTCGAATACCTGGTCGAGTTTCAAAAAAAGACCGGCCGGCCTATCTATCTCGTCCCGCTGCTGATGTTTTTCAGCAAGAATCCGTATCGCTCCAATCCGACCCTGATCGACATGATGTTCGGCCCGGAAGGCAAACCGGGCACCATCCGCCGCCTGGTAACACTTTTCAGAAACCCGGGCAAGTTTTTCACGGAAATATCGACGCCGGTCAATCTGATGGCGTTTCTTTATAAAACCGAAATCCACGAAAAAAATACCGTATATCAGTCTCTGTATCTGCGGCGCTTCCTGCTGAGGCAGATCAATCGGCATCGTCAGACCATCACCGGTCCGGTTCTCAAGAGCCCGGAAGAGCTCAAAGAGAACATTCTGACGGCAGAACGGTTCCAGGAGTTTTTGACCAAACTCGCTGATTCGCGTCAGACCCCGATTCACAAACTTCGCAAGGAAGCGGCGGCCAATCTAAGTGAAATCGCCGCCAAATACAGCACGAATATGCTCAAAATCGCATCGGTTGTGGTCGGCTCCATCATCGACACCATGTTCGACGGCGTCTCCTACAACAGCGACGGCCTCAAGTACGTCAAATCAGCCTCACGCAACGGCCCACTCGTTCTGGTACCCTGCCACAAGAGCCACATCGATTACCTGATCCTGTCCTATATTCTGTATCACAACAACATGCCCTGCCCGCATGTAGCGGCCGGTAAAAATCTGTCGTTCTGGCCGATCGGGCCGATATTTCGAAGAGGCGGGGCTTTTTTCATCCGGCGCAGTTTCCGTGGTGCCGTTCTCTATTCGAGGGTTTTTTCAGAATACCTGCACAAACTGCTCGAGGAAGGGTTCAATGTCGAATTCTTCATCGAGGGAACCCGCAGCCGAACCGGCAAGATGATTTTACCGAAACTGGGGTTTCTGTCCATGCTGTTCGAGGCCTTCAGAAACGGTGCCTGCGAAGACATGATCTTCGTGCCGATCTTTATCGGTTATGACCGCGTGCTGGAGGAAAGCTCCTACATCAACGAACTCAGCGGCGGGCAGAAGGAACCGGAAAGTTTTCGACAGGTCATCAGTGCCCGCCGGTTCCTGAAGAAGCGCTATGGTAAAATTTACCTCCGTTTCCATGAGCCGCTGTCCCTCAGCCAGCTGCTGCGGGACCAGGGCTTGAATATCCATGAGATCAGCCCCAAAGAGAAAAACACCTTCTGCCGTAACCTTGGGTTTCGGGTCGTCAACGCCATCAACAAGGAGACCGTGGTCACCGCGCATGGTCTTTGCGCCTGCGCCATTCTCAACACCCCCAAGCCCCGGTTTACCCAGGCCCATCTCAAGTCGATCGTCGACCTTTACATGCACTATCTCAACACTCAGTCAGCTCAATTGGCCGACACCCTTTTGCTCGATCAGGAGTATGCGATCAACAATGCCCTAGAGTCCTATGTCCAGAGAAAATTCATCGAGTCGATCGCCAGATCGAAAGATGACGTGGCCGCGGAGATCGAATATACGGTCAATGAAAGCCAGCGCACGAGCTTGGAGTACTACAAGAACAACTGCGTTGCTTTTTTCATTCCGGCGGCTTTTACTGCCCTGGAGATCCTGCACCTGGACGCCTTTCAGTTCGCCGCAGCCGACATCCACAACGGATACCGGTTCCTGCAGCACCTGTTCAAGAATGAGTTCGCCTACGACGTCGACCTGAATCCGGAATACGTGGTCCGCAAAACGCTCAAGGTTTTCATCGATGACGCGGTCCTCATTCCCCATCAGACACTGCCGGACACTTACAACATCACGTCTGCCGGTTTCAGGAAGCTGAAACTCTTTGCCGCATTTCTGACAACTTATTTCGAATCCTATCTGATCGTGTTAAATCACTTCATGTGGGCACCGCCGGATGGCCTGAACGCCAAGGATCGGCTGAAAAAGATCGAAGCCAGGGGCCGGCGGATGTACAAACGCAAGGAAATCGGGCGCCGCGAATCACTTTCCAAGGTGACCTATGAAAACGCGGCCGATTTTTTTATCAGTCAGGGAATTAAAAGCTCGGAAGATATCGAGAAAACCGAAACTTTCGCCGTCGCCATCAACCGTTACCTCAGCCGCCTGCAATAACGCTTTCACGCCGGCGGCGTAAAAAATGGCTCGAACAGGTTGCGACGATGCATCGAACGAACATGCGATGAAAGCCATGATCCTTGCCGCCGGTCTCGGCACCCGGCTGCTTCCCTACACCGGTTTCAGACCGAAAGCGTTGTTCACGATCGCCGATCAGCCGATTCTGGATCTGATGATCCGGCAGCTCGTTGCGGCCGGCTGCCGCGCCATCGTCGTCAACACCCACCACCTGCATGATCAGATCGAGGTGTTCGTGGCCCGAAGCGGATATACGATACCGGTGCAAACACGCTTTGAAGCGGTGATCCGCGGTACCGGCGGTGCGGTGAAGAACGTGGCGGATTTCTGGGACGATCAGCCCTTTATGGTCGTCAACAGCGACATCGTGACCGACATCGATCTGGATGCGGTGTATCGATTCCACCGGCAGCACCCGCAACCGGTGACATTGGTTCTGCACGACGC
>JAQAZR010000471.1:0-4762 GCA_032127235.1 Deltaproteobacteria bacterium | reverse complement strand
TCTTTGGAGCGGACCCATGAACTGGCTGATCCTGTCCTTGCTGACCGCTCTGGCGGTATCGACTCAAGACGCCTGGGTGAAAAGATTCTTTTCACACCTCAGCGCTTACCACATGGTGGCCTATCCGGCTCTTTACAGCCTGCCGTTTTTCGCGGCCGGTCTGTGCGTCATCGAGCGCCCCCCTCTGGACGGCGTCTATCTCTGGTGTCTGCTGATCAGTTTGCCCCTCAACGGCGTCAGTTTCGTGCTGTACATGCGCGCCATCAAAATATCACCCCTATCCTTGACCCTGCCGTATCTGGCTTTTACGCCGGTGTTTATGATCATAACCGGCGCGCTGATCCTCGACGAAGTGCCCAACCTCTGGGGCATAATCGGTATTTTCACCACCTGTTTAGGGGGATACGTCCTCAATCTCGACCCGGCCCGACTCAGCTTATGGGCGCCGTTCAAGGCCGTTTTCAGGGAGACCGGCTCCTGGTTAATGCTTATCGTGGCGTTTATTTTCAGCTTTGCCGCCGTTGTCGGCAAACAGGGTATTTTACATTCTTCGGTGTTTTTTTTTACCTTCTCATTTTTTACCGCTTTCAATTCCCTTTTTTTTCTGTTGCTGCTTGTTTTGCGGGTTATCCGGCTGGAAACTTACGCTCGAATGTCGGTCAAGGGATTGGTCGCCGGTATACTGTTTTTCCTGCAGGCCGTTTTCCACGGTTCCGCCATCTCCTTGACCAAGGCAGCCTACATGATATCCCTCAAGCGCCTGAGCATTCTATTCGGTGTTTTATACGGAGCCATTATCTTTAAGGAACAAAACATCGGTGTCCGTTTGATCGGGGCGACGCTCATGCTCAGCGGGTCTGTTTTAATCGTTCTGAAAGGGGGATAGCGGGTGATGTGCGGTCAACAATCTTAAAAAACGGTCTTTCACCAGCAAGGCGCTATTTAAAGCCATCGAAAACGCGCTTCTCGACGGCGGTGCATGCCAGTGACCCGGCCGTCTGCCCAGGGCCGACCCGGCAGAACCAATCGTTGACAAAGAGGCGTTCCGTCGTTAATCTCACCGATTCGAATCAACCGGATTTCTGGGGCCGACCGGCATACTCCGGCCGGACGCGGAAACAGCCCGGCGGTTGATGTCCTGGAATTGGCGGTTCAAGCTGCTATTTTAGAGGAACACATGCTGTTGAGTGAAGCAAAAGAAGGGCAATCCGTTGTCATCGAGCGCGTCGGGGGTCAGGGGGCGCTGCGCCGCCGACTCCATGAAATGGGTATCCTCAAGGGAACCGCGGTGACCATCGAAAAATACGCTCCCCTGAAAGATCCGATGGAACTGGTCGTCAAAGGATATCACGTCTCGTTGCGCGTCGAGGAAGCGGCCCAGATCAGTGTCTTCGGTGAGAAATAGCGTCTCATCTCGAATAGTTGGAAGACCGCCTTTGTTTTTGCAATTCTGCACGGGGTCATTGGTGACCGAATCGATTAAACCAGAAGATTTCGTCATGGCGGTCGACGATTCAGCCCACAATTAACATGACCGATCCATCCACAACAGTTGCGGTTGCGCCGACATGGCGATCAAAAAGTCATTTATGGGCGGAAACGAAACAGGGTTGTCGTCATGTCCCATAAACGGTTGACGATTGCGTTGGCCGGAAATCCCAATTCCGGCAAAACCACCATTTTCAACCGCATAACCGGCACACGGCAGAAAGTCGGCAACTGGCCCGGTGTGACGGTGGAAAAAAAAGAAGGGACGGTATTCAGGCACGGATATGAATTGAAAATCATTGATTTGCCCGGCACCTACAGCCTGACGCCGTATTCCATTGAAGAAATCGTCGCTCGCAATTACATCCTCGACGAAACTCCGGATGTCGTCATCGACATCATCGACGCCTCCAACCTCGAGCGCAGCCTCTATCTGGCAACTCAGATCAGGGAACTCGACTGCAAGGTGATTTTTGCCCTCAACATGGCCGACCTGGCCAGCTCTCGCGGCAGTAAAATCGACGAGATTATATTATCCGAACTGCTGGACGTTCCCGTTGCCTTCACTATCGGCAACAAAAACGAGGGGATCGACGTCCTTCTCAGTATGGCGATCGAAATAGCGGAATCCGACCCATCCGCCCGTCCCGCGCGCCGGGTTCAATACAGCAAGGATATCGAGGAGGCGGTCGACAAACTGCGACAGATGATCGACGAGAATACCGCTGGAAAGCTCCCTTACGACACCCGCTGGACCGCCATCAAGCTTCTCGAGGAGGACAAAATTGTCAAAGAGCGGCTGGTTGAAAAAACAGGCACCGCCGCCGACGGTATTTTGCAGCTGACCGGTTCATTGCGCGCCCATCTGCGGAATCGGTTCGACGACGAACCCGAGATCATTATGACGGACGAACGCTACGGCTTTATCGCGGGTATCGTCAAGGAGGTTCTCGTCGAAACGAACCTTCGTCGTATCGACATGTCACGGAATATCGACCTGGTGCTGACGAACCGGTACATCGGGTTTCCGATTTTCATTTTTTTTATCTGGGCCATGTTCCAGTTGACATTTACGGTCGGCGAATATCCAATGGCGGTGATAGCGGCCGCGGTCCACGGTGTTTCCGCCCTTTTGTCGCATCTTTTGCCCGAAAGCCTGATCAAAGATCTCCTTCTCGACGGCGTCGTGGCCGGCATCGGCAGCGTCATCGTCTTTTTACCCAACATCCTGATTCTCTTTTTTTGCATCGCTCTCTTCGAAGACACCGGTTACATGGCCCGTTCGGCGTTTCTGATGGACAAAATCATGCATCTGATCGGCCTGCACGGCAAGTCGTTCATCCCGATGCTGATGGGCTTCGGCTGCAACGTGCCGGCCATTATGGCGACCCGCACCCTGGAAAGTGAAAAAGACCGGATTCTCACGATACTGATCACCCCCTTCATGTCGTGTTCGGCCAAGCTGCCCGTTTACATTGCCCTGGCCGGGACCTTTTTCGGCGTGCGGGCCGGCAGCGTCATTTTCGCGATTTATCTGTTCGGAATCGTCTTGTCGATGATCACCGGTCGGATATTTCGTTCCACCCTCCTAAAGGGCGCCGATGCCCCCTTTGTGATGGAGTTGCCGCCCTACCGGGCGCCGATGCTGAAGAGTCTTCTGATTCACATGTGGGACCGCAGTAGAATTTTTCTAAAAAAAATGGGAGGGGTGATCCTGGTCGGCTCGGTGGTCATCTGGTTTTTGACCGCCTTCCCGCGGACGGATGTTTATTCGAGGGATTACGCCGCTGAAGCCGCTCGCGCCGCCTCCAATTATGAAAATAAGATCCAAACAGCACCGGAGGGTGAAAAACCGCTGCTGGAAGCCCGCAAAGATGAAGACCTTGCCGCCATAGAGCGTGCCCGGCAAGCGGAAAGAATCGAATACGCGCTGATGGGGCGCATTGGAAAGGCCCTGGCGCCGGTTTTTGCGCCTCTCGGAATCGACTGGCGAGGCGGAGTGGCTCTTGTGTCCGGTTTTGTGGCCAAGGAAATCGTAGTGAGCACGCTGGGGGTCCTCTACGCCGCTGATGAAGCTGAAAGGTCGGATGCCCTTCGCACGGCCCTGAAAGCCTCTGGCATGACCCCGCTCTCGGCGCTTTCGATGATGATCTTCGTGCTGCTCTACCTGCCGTGCCTGGCGACGGTGACCGCCATCCGTCGGGAAACCGGTTCATTAAAATGGATGTTTTTCAGTATTTTCTACAGCACTTCATTGGCTTGGATAGCGGCTTTTTGCGTGTATCAGGGGGGGTGTTTGCTCGGTTTCAAATGAAAGCTCAGACATATAGGGCGGAAAAGCGGAATGGCGGAAGTGCATGGGAATCGAACCCACCCGAGACGGTATTAGCGCCTCACACCGGATTTGAAGTCCGGGAGCCCCACCAGTGAGCTGCGCACTTCCGTAAGTGGGTTATAATATAGCGACCGTTTTTTTTGTCAACCAGTTTGTCTGGCGTAGCATGCAATTGAAGGTAAACCGCATGATCGACAAGAATCGATTGACCGAGACGTTTCAATCCCTGGTTTCCATCGACAGCGTCTCGCGGGAAGAAGGGCGGTTGGCACGGGAGCTGGCCAAATCACTCGCAAAACTGGGGGCTGAGACCAGGTTTGACACGGCCGGGGAAAAAGTCGGCGGCGATACGGGTAACCTTATTGCCTGGCTCAAAGGGACAGCCTTGCTCCCGCCGCTTCTGCTGAGCGCACATATGGACACGGTTGAACCCGGAAAAGGCGTCACCGCCATCCTGCAGGATGGTGTCTTCACCAGCGACGGGACCACGATCCTCGGTGCCGACGACAAAAGTGCCCTCGCCATTATTTTGGAAACGCTGCATGTACTGAAAGAAGACCGAATCGATCATGGTCCTCTGGAAGTCGTCTTTACCATTTGCGAGGAGGTCGGGCTGCTGGGCGCCAAGCATCTCGATTACGATCTCTTGACCGCCACTTACGGCTATGTGTTGGATGCCACCGACACCGACGGCATCGTGACTCGTGCACCGGCTGCCAATCGTCTCGAGCTGGTGGTTCACGGCAAGGCATCCCATGCCGGTTCCGCTCCCGAAAAAGGCATCAACGCCATCTGGTTGGCCGGTCAGGCCGTCGGCGGTTTGTCGCTTGGCCGCGTCGATCGCGAGACGACCTGCAACATCGGTGTCATCGAGGGCGGCATTGCCACAAACATCGTTCCGGATAAAGTCATCGTGAAAGGGGAGGTGAGAAGTCACGA
>JAQAZR010000470.1:0-3617 GCA_032127235.1 Deltaproteobacteria bacterium | reverse complement strand
GGGGATCCAGACGGTGAACAACGTGCTCTTCGACGACGAGAAGGAGCGCTACAAGATGATCACCGGGCAGGTCAAGGACCTGTGCTACGGGCTCTACGGCAAGACGGCCGTTCCGATCGATGCCGAGGTGCAGAAGAAAGCCCTTAAGGACTATCCGCGCGGCGAGAAGCCGATTACCGTGCGTCCGGCGGAAGTGCTCGAGCCGGAGCTGGAAAAGGCCAAGGAGGAGACCAAGGGCCTGGCTGTGGACCTTGACGACGTGCTGATCTATGCCCTGTACCCGGTGACCGGCAAAAAATTTCTGAAGTGGAAATACGGCAAGGAGGAGCCGCCGGCAGAGGTCAAGCCGCGGAGCCTGGCCGAGGCGCTAAAGGAGCAGGAGCTGCTCAAGAAAGCCAAGGCCGGCCTTTTGGTGGAAAAAGATGCCAAGAAAGAAGCCCCTGCCAAGGGCGAAGCGCTGCGCACCTTTAACGTCTATGTGGATGAGGAGTACTTCGAGGTCGGGGTTGATGAGGTCGGCGGCTCACCGGTTTTAAGCTACATTCAGCAGATGCCAGCCATGCCGGCCGCTCCTATGATGATGCCCGCGGCCGCCCCGCGGCCGGCCCCCAAGCCGGCCCCGGCGGCAGCGGCCCCGGTCGCCGCGGCAGCGCCTGCAGCGGCAGAGGTTGCGGGGACGCCTTTGAAAGCCCCGATGCCGGGTATGATCGTCAAGTACCAGAAGAACGTCGGCGATGCGGTGACCGAGGGGGAAACCGTGGTCGTGCTCGAGGCCATGAAAATGGAAAACGCCCTGCCGGCGCCGGTCGGCGGCACCATCAAGGCCGTCAATTTTAAGAGCGGCGATTCGGTGCAGAAGAACGACGTGCTGGCGGTCATCGGCTGAATTTCCTCCAAAGGCGACCCTTTTTCGAAAGCTCAGCGTTAGACTTTAGGAGGGTTGGTCGGCGTAAAAATATTCGATTCCGCACAATATGCCGATTGACGTGACGTTGCGGAAAATTTCTTGCCGATGAAACGGAAACCTCATTAATAGAGAGGTGAAATTCAATCAATACCGCAGCTTGATAAATTGACCGGAAGCGGAGAATGGGTGAATGAAAACCCGGAGAAAATATTGACTTCGGTTGAGATGTTTGCCGTTTCTCCGTTTCTATTTATAGGGCTCATCCAATTGGAAGAGTCGACGTCGGTGTGATGGAATGCGGTCGGCAAAGAAGGAGCTAATCCAATGAAAATTCATGAATACCAGGCCAAAGAACTTTTCAGGAAATTCGGCGTTCCGGTTCCCGAGGGCGGGGTTGCCTTTTCGACCTCGGAAGCGAAAGGGGTGGCCGAAAAACTGGGCTCTTTTCCGGTGGTTGTAAAAGCACAAATACATGCCGGCGGTCGCGGTAAGGGTGGTGGTGTTAAATTGGCCAAGTCGATGGAAGATGTCGGGGTCTTCGCCGATCAGATCATCGGCATGACCCTGGTGACCCACCAGACGGGGCCGGAAGGCCGTTTGGTGAAAAAAGTCCTCGTCGAACAAGGGCTTAACATTGCCAAAGAGCTTTACCTGAGTATCATCCCAGACCGGTCCACAGCCCAGATCGTCGTCATGGTCAGCGAAGCCGGGGGGATGGATATCGAGGAGGTGGCCGAGAAGACTCCCGAAAAGATCATCAAGGTGTACATCAATCCCCTCCAAGGCATCCAGGCCTATCATTGTCGCGAGGCGGCCTTCGGTCTGAACCTGCCCGCGGCAGCCGTAAAACCGTTCAATGCCATGCTCAACAGCCTTTACCGCCTGTTCGTCGCTTATGATTGCTCGCTTCTGGAAATCAATCCCCTGGTGCTGACGGCCGATGACACCGTGATGGCTTTGGATGCCAAGGTCAATTTCGACGACAATGCTCTATTTCGGCACAAAGACCTTCTGGAATACCGCGATCTGGATGAAGAGGACCCCTTGGAAATCGAGGCCTCAAAATTCAATCTTAACTATATCAATCTTGACGGTAATATCGGGAACATGGTCAACGGAGCAGGCTTGGCCATGGCGACCATGGATATCATCAAGCTGGCCGGTGCCGAACCGGCAAACTTTTTGGATGTTGGCGGCGGTGCCAGCGCAGAGATGGTCGAAAACGGATTTCGGATCATCCTCAGCGATAAAAACGTCAAGGGAATTCTGATCAACATATTCGGCGGCATCCTGCGTTGCGACGTGCTGGCGCAAGGCGTGGTCGAGGCGGCCAAAAAAACCGGCATCAGCGTGCCTGTGGTTGTGCGGATGGAAGGAACCAACGTCGAGGAAGGCCGCCGGATCCTGGCCGAATCCGGTTTGAATCTGACCACGGCGGTCGACTTGAAAGATGCGGCGCAAAAAGTTGCGGGAATCGTGAAATAAATATTTGACATTACGAATCTTGGAGAGTGAAGCCATGAGCATTTTTGTCGACAAGAACACACGCGTCCTGGTCCAGGGGATCACCGGTCGTGAAGGCATGTTTCACACCCGGCAGTGTATCCAGTATGGTACCAAAGTGGTGGCCGGCGTGACACCGGGCAAAGGCGGCCAGAAGATGGATGACGTGCCGGTTTTCAACACGGTGAAAAATGCGGTTGCTGAAACCGGTGCCGACTGCGGTATGATTTTCGTTCCGCCGCCGTTTGCAGCCGATGCCATCATGGAGGCTGTGGATGCCGGACTGAGACTGATCGTGGCTATTACCGAAGGAATTCCGGTGCTCGACATGATGCGGGTTAAAAATTACATGCACGGCAAACCCGTTCGTCTCATCGGGCCGAATTGCCCCGGGATTATTACCCCCGGGGAGTGCAAGGTCGGTATCATGCCGGGACCGACACACAAACCGGGTGGTCCCATCGGTGTGGTTTCGCGTTCCGGAACCCTTACCTATGAAGTGGTTCATCAGCTCACTCGGGAAGGCATCGGGCAGACCACTTGTCTCGGGATCGGCGGAGATCCGGTCAACGGAACCAATTTCATCGACTGCCTGGAGGCCTTCGAGAAAGACCCGGCGACTGCCGGCATCGTCATGGTGGGGGAAATCGGCGGCAGCGCCGAAGAGGATGCGGCCACCTTCATCACCGAGCATGTCACCAAACCGGTGGTGGGCTTTATAGCCGGCCTGACGGCTCCCCCCGGCCGCCGTATGGGACACGCAGGCGCTATTATCAGCGGCAAGAGCGGAACCGCCCAGAGCAAGATTGACGTCATGAAAGCAAGCGGCATCCATGTATGTGAGGACTTGGGAACGTTCGGGAAGCTGTGCACCGAGGTATTTGGGAATTAGGGATTAGTGTGTAGTGTTTGGAGGTTCGTGATTAGCGGTCCGTGTTTGGTGATTAGCCAGGGGCTGAGGTGCCAAACACCAAATATAAAAAACAAACCACCAAAATAAATTTCGGAGAAACCATTCGATGCATGAAATGGGGGTTGCGATGCAGATCATCGAGATTGCAACCGCGTCGATTCCGAAAAATATGGCCCTTGCCCGGGTGGAACGGGTCAATTTGAAAGTCGGCAAGCTGTCGGCCATCGTGTCGGACAGCCTGCGGTTCTGCTTCGAAATTGCCGCCAAGGACACCCCACTGGAGGGGGCTGAACT
>JAQAZR010000469.1:0-3088 GCA_032127235.1 Deltaproteobacteria bacterium | reverse complement strand
CGAGAAGGTGGCCATCATCGGTGCCGGTCCGGCGGGTCTGACCTGTGCGTATTTTCTCGCCATCGAAGGTTACGCGGTCACCATTTTCGAGAAACTTCCGGTCCTGGGCGGCATGTTGTCGGTGGGAATACCCGCCTATCGCCTGCCGCGTGACATCATCGAAGCTGAAATTCAGGTTATCCGCGACCTGGGCGTGCAGTTCAAGACCGGCGTGGAGATCGGCAAGGACTTTACCGTCGGCCAGCTTCGCGAGCAGGGTTTCAAGGCCTTTTTCCTTGGGATCGGCTCTCAGGAGTGCAAGGTATTAGGCATCGAGGGTGAAGACTTTGAAGGCGTCTACCCGGGGCTCGAATTCCTCAAGCAGGTCAACCTCGGGAACCGGGTCAAGCTGGGCGACCGGGTGGCGGTGATCGGCGGCGGCAACGTGGCCATGGATGCGGTTCGCACGGCCCGGCGCACCGGCAGTTCAAAACCCTTTATCATCTACCGGCGCAGCCTGGAAGAGATGCCGGCCAACATGGAGGAGATCGAGGAGTGCCGCGATGAAGGCATCGAGATCATGACGCTCACCAACCCGTTGCGGGTGATCGCCGAGGCCGGCCGCGTCAAGGCGGTCGAATGCCAGCGCATGCAACTGGGCGAGCCGGACGAGAGTGGTCGGCGCCGCCCCGTGCCGGTTCCCGACAGCGCGTTTACCATCGAAGTGGATGCGGTTATACCGGCTATCGGGCAGGAATCGGACTGGGCCTGTCTGACGGATGAATGTGCGTGCACGCTGAGCGACTGGGGTACACTCCAGGTCGACCCGGTGACGCTGCAGTCTAGTGACCCCGACATATTCGCCGGCGGTGACGCGGTCACCGGCCCCCGCACGGTGGTCGAGGCGATCGGGGCCGGTAAAGAGGCCGCGATGTCGATCGATCGCTTTCTGCAGGGCCGGGATCTACATGAAGGACGACCGGTCCGGTGGGAGGGCGTCAAAGACGTGCCGACGGAAGGTCGTGAACACCTGCCGCGGGTGGCCATGACCCACGCCCCGGCCGCTCAGCGGATTCAAAACTTCAACGAAGTCCAACTCGGTTACGATGAAATCGGTTCGCGTAGGGAAGCCAAGCGGTGCCTTGAATGCGGCGTCTGCTCCGAATGCTACCAGTGCGTTTCGGCCTGCCTGGCCGGTGCCGTGGACCATGGTCAACAGATGGTTGAAAAAGAGATCGAGATCGGCTCTCTGGTCCTTTGCCCCGGCAGCGAACCCTTCGATCCTTCCGGTCTGGAGGCCTTTTACCATTACAACAGCAGTCCCAATGTGATGACCAGTCTCGAATTCGAACGGCTCCTGAGTGCCTCGGGTCCCACGATGGGCCACCTGGTGCGGCCCTCCGACGAAAAGGAGCCGAAGAGAATTGCCTGGCTGCAGTGCGTCGGCTCGCGCGACACCAACCGGTGCGGCAACGGGTATTGCTCATCGGTCTGTTGCATGTACGCGATCAAGGACGCCATGATCGCAAAGGAACACGCTCACGGAGACCTGGAGTGCGCGATTTTCAACATGGACATCCGCACCTTCGGCAAGGATTACGAAAAGTACTACCTGCGCGCCAGGGACAAGGCCGGTGTGAGATTCGTCAAGGCGCGCATTCACACCATCGACGAGGTCGGCGAAAACCGGGACCTGCGCATCCGCTACGTGGACGAAAGCGGTCAAGTACAGGAAGAGTTTTTTGACATCGTGGTGCTGTCGGTCGGGCTTCAGATCTCGGAATCGACCGCCGCTCTGGCGCGTCGTCTGAATGTCGATCTCGACGGATACAAATTTGCGGTGACCCGCCCGTTCACACCCGTGGAAACCTCCCGGGCCGGGGTCTTTGCCTGCGGCGTGTTTCAGGCCCCCAAAGACATCCCCAGTTCGGTGACCGAAGCCAGTGCGGCTGCCTGCCTGGCCGGCGGCCGCCTGGCCAAGGCCCGCAATACCCTGACCCGGAGCGTCGATCTGCCCCAAGAAATCGATGTGACGGAGCAGGAACCGCGTGTCGGTGTGTTCGTCTGCAACTGCGGGGTCAACATCGCCGCCGTCGTCGACGTCAAGACAGTCGAAGAATATGCCGGAAGCCTTCCCCACGTGGTCTATGCCGGCCAGAACCTGTTTACCTGCAGCCAGGACTCCCAAGAGGCGATGAAGGAGATTATCAAAGAACATCGGCTCAACCGGGTGGTCGTGGCCGCCTGCACCCCTAAAACCCACGAGGGCATCTTCATGGACACCCTGGAGGGTGTGGGGTTGAACAAATACCTGCTGGAGATGGCCAACATCCGCAACCAGGATTCCTGGGTCCATGCGGACAATCCCCAGCAGGCCACCGCCAAGGCCAAGGAGCTGGTGCAGATGGCCGTCGCCCGGGCCGAAACGCTCCATCCGCTCCGGGAAAAGGTGATTCCGGTCAATCAGCGGGCGGTGATTGTCGGGGGCGGGGTGGCCGGCATGAATGCGGCCATCGGACTGGCCGACCAGGGCTACGAGGTGGTCCTGATCGAAAAGGAAGAAAGACTGGGCGGAATGGCCGGCCGTCTGACCTTCACGATCGAGGGGGATGATGTTCAGGCCTACCTCGAAAACCTGATTGGCAAAGTCACCGGCCATTCCAGGATTCAGGTCCTGACCCGCTCCCTGATCGTCGGGTTTACCGGCTTCAAAGGCAATTTCACGACCGAGGTGATTGTCGGCCCCGGCATGTACGAGCGCAAGATCAATCACGGGGTGGTCATCATTGCCACGGGCGCCAACGAATACCGGCCCAGGGAATATGACTACGGCCGGAGCGAAAGGGTCGTTACACAGGTGGAGTTGGCCCAGCGGTTGAAAGATGTCGGCGCCGCCGACCTGAACCAGGTGGTGATGATTCAGTGCATAGGGTCGCGTAACGAGGAGAACCCGAACTGTTCCCGGATTTGCTGCCAGAGTGCCGTCAAGAATGCGCTCAAGATCAAGACCCTGAATCCGGAGGCCCAGGTTTTCGTCCTCTACCGGGATATCAGGACTTACGGACTGCTGGAGGATTACTACAAGGAGGCCAGAGACAAAGGCGTTCTC
>JAQAZR010000468.1:0-6205 GCA_032127235.1 Deltaproteobacteria bacterium | reverse complement strand
TCGGCGATGCCGCTCATACCGATGCCGCCGATGCCGACGAAGTGGATGTGGTATTTTTTACGGTACATAAGAATAAAGATTAGGTCACGGGTTTAAGGTTTTAGGGGTTAGGTTTCAAGTTTCCAGTCGCGGTGTTTTTTCCCTTTCCCCATAACCCATTACTCCTGACCCCTTTGTTTTTTTATTTGTTCATAACAGTCGTCGACGATCAGGCGCGCGGCTTCGGGGCGGCCGAGTTTTCTGGCCTGATCGGCCATGCGGTCGAGGGCCAGTCGATCATTTGCGAAGCGGTCGATTCTTTCCGCCAAATCGGCGGGGGCCAGATGCTTCTCCTCGATCATTTCGGCCGCGCCCTGTGCCGCCAGGGCTTCGGCATTGAGCTTCTGGTGATCGTCCGCGGCAAAGGGGAACGGAATGAAAATCGCCGCCTTGCCAACGGCGGTGATCTCGGCCACCGTCGTCGCCCCGGCCCGGCATATGATCAGATCTGCTTGCCGGTACCGGCGGTCCATGTCCTCGAAGAAAGCCCCGACCACAGCATTGACGCCCTGGGCCGCATACGCCGCCCTGACATGGTCTTCGTCCGCCGCCCCGGTCTGATGCACGATCCTGAGCCGTTCCTTTTGTTGGACAAGCGGAAGGGCGGCGACGACCGCCATGTTGATGGCGTGAGCACCCTGGCTGCCGCCGGCGATCAGGATGTTCAGAACAGGCGCCCGATCCGGTCGTCTGTCATCTTCGCGGTCTTCGGCCGCTGCCGGCGACAGAATTTCCCGGCGTACCGGATTGCCCGTCAACCGGACCTTGGTGGTATCGAATCGGCCGGCCGTGTTTTCGAAAGAAACGTAAATGCGCCGTGCAAAACGGGCCAGGGCACGGTTGGTGATCCCCGGCAGAATGTTCTGTTCGTGCAGCACCACCGGTATTCCGGCCATCCAGGCCGTCAGCACCACCGGACCGGCCGCGTAACTGCCGACACCCAGTACCAGGTCCGGCCTAAAGTTTTTGATGATCCAGCCGGATTGAACGATGCCCAGCGGAATGAGCGCAAGGGATTTGAGTTTCTGCCCGATGCCCCGCCCTTTGATGCCGGCAACACTGACCCTCTCGAGGGGAAAACCGGCGCGCAACAGAGTCTTCCGTTCAAAAGGATTGCCGGTGCTGACAAACAGAACCGCGTTTTGGGCATTCCGGGCCATGAATTCCCGGGCGATGGCGATGCCGGGAAAGAGGTGCCCGCCGGTGCCGCCTCCGGCAATCAACAGGCGTTTGGCGGTTGAAACGACTACCGGTGTCGCGCAGAACAGACCGCTAAAGGCTTGCTTGATGTCACTGGGCCGCATGATCGCGCCTCCGTTTGGTGACGATTGCACGCCGGCCGGTGGAACTGATGTTCATCAGAATACCGATGGCGGCCATGTTGACCAGCAGCGAGGTGCCGCCGTAACTCAAAAAGGGCAGCGTCAGGCCTTTGGTCGGGAGCAGGCCCAGGGCGACGGCCATGTTGACGCAGACCTGGAGAAGAATGCCGACCGTGAGCCCCAGGGCCAGAAAAGACCCGTAGGTATCGGATGCGGTGCGGGCGATACCGATCCCGCGCCACAGGATGACGCCATAGAGCGCCAAGATGATAACGACGCCCACCAGGCCGAGCTCCTCGCCAATGACGGAAAAAATGAAGTCCGTGTGTGGTTCGGGCAGATAAAACAGCTTTTGATAGCCCTTGCCGACCCCAGTGCCCCACAGACCGCCGGTACCGAAGGCCATCATGGAGTGGATGATCTGGTATCCTTCGCCGGTCGGGTACTGCCAGGGATCCAGGAAGCTCATCAATCGTTTCAGGCGGTAGGCGGCATGGATCAGCATGTAGTAAGCCGCCGGCAAAAGCATCAGGACGGTCATCACCAGGTAAATGATGCGGACACCGCCGACAAACAGCATGATCCAGGTTATGGTCGCCAGGATGACGACCGAACCGAAATCAGGCTGCGTTATAATCAGCACCGAGAACATCGCGAGCACGAACATGTGCGGCACATAACCGATCGAAAACGCCTTGATCTGTCCCTGTTTTCTGTCCATGGAATAGGCCAGGTAGAGTATCAATATCAGGCGCGCCAGTTCCGAAGGCTGAAAGGTCACCGGGCCGAGACGCAGCCAGCGGGTCGATCCGCCCGCTTCGAAACCGAGGCCGGGGTAGTGAACCGCAGTCAGCAAGGCAAGGACCAGAATCAGCAGCGGATATGTCAACGGTCGATACCAACGGTAGGGTACATGCCGGCAGATGATCAGTATCGCCGCGCCGACCAGGGCGAAGATCGCCTGTTTTTTCAAGAACAGGTAACTGTTGCCATAGCTTTCACGGGCGATTGCAGAACTGGCGGAATAGACCATCACCACGCCGATGCCTACCAGAAACAGCACCGGAAAGAGAAGCCGGACATCATAGGTCATCAGCGGTATTTTAGGTTTGTTTTCCGCCACTGGTTGCCTCACTCCGCCCCTTCGAGTTTCTCGACATTGCGGCGGAAGTCTTCACCCCTGCGGGCATAATTCTCGTACATGTCGAAGCTGGCGCAGCCCGGGGACAGAAGGACGACGTCTCCGGCCGAAGCGATCCTGCCGGCGGTTGCAACGACCTCCGCCATCGATCCGGCGCGGCATGCGGTCGCGGCGCCGTCTAAGGCGGCGGCGATCTCATCACCGGCTTCCCCGAATAGGATCACCTGTTTCACGCGCCGGCGGAGGCTCTCCTTCAGGAGTCTGAAATCGCTCCGCTTGTTGCGGCCGCCCAACAGAAGCACGATCGGCGCGCTGAAACACTCTATGGCCCGCCGCACGGCATCGATATTGGTGGCCTTCGAATCGTCGTAATAACGGACCCCTGCGATAGCGGCCACAAATTCCAGGCGGTGCGGCAGTCCGCCAAATTGCTGCAAGGTGTCTCTAACGGCTGACAGCCGGCCGCCCGCGGCCAAGGCGGCCAGGGCGGCGGCGGCGGCATTTTCGATATTGTGTCGCCCGAACAGCTTGATGGCGGAGCAGGGGACGGTCGCTTCGGCCCCGTTTTTGGTTTGCGCTGCGTGCAAATGCGGTTCGGATTGCCATAACCGGGTGTGAAAGACGATGGCATCGTCGGTTACCGCCGCACCTTCGGCGCCGGCCTGCTGCGTGACGGCATCAGCCCTGTAGAAGAACAATTTTCGGCAGACAATATCTCTGGCCATCTCTGTCACGCGGCTATCGGCGCCATTCAAGACGGCAAAATCAGCGGACCCCTGATTTTCGAAAATGCGACCCTTCGAACGGACATAGGCGTCGAAGTCCGGGTAGCGGTCCAGGTGGTCTTCGGCGATGTTGAGCAAGACGGCAACCTTCGGCCGGAAACGATCGATGGTGTCGAGTTGAAAACTGCTGATTTCGGCCACGACCACCCCTGCCTTTTCGCCGCTGTCGACGTAACTGATCAACGGCGTTCCGATGTTGCCGCCCACAAACACGTCCATTCCGGACCGCCTGAGCATTTCCCCCACCAGAGTGGTGGTGGTCGTCTTACCATTGGTGCCGGTGATGGCGACGATCGGCTCCTTGATAAAACGCGCTGCCAGCTCGACTTCACCCAAAACGGGAATTCCGAGTTCCCTGGAACGGTCAAGCGGTCCCGCGCCGTGAGGAACTCCGGGGCTGATCACCACCAGGTCCGCGGTTTCGAAGGACTGCGGCCGGTTCCCCCCCAATTCGAGCCGAACCCCCTTTTCACGCAGGGCCAGAGCTTCGGGTCTCAGTCCGGCCTCAGGGGTGGAATCGGTCGCCGTGACCACCGCTCCCCGCTTCATAAGAAAGCTGGCCGTGGCCACGCCGGTTGCGCCGAGCCCCACCACCAATATTTTCTTGCCGGCCAGTTGCATTAACAAAACAGGTCATAGGTTATGGGTTATTGGTTAAAATCAGGTAATGGGTCATGGGTTAAGGGAATAAAATCACCGCAACTGGAAACTCGAAACTGGAAACTTGAAACCCGGAACCTATAACCCTCTCTTTTATCTCAACTTCAGCGTGCTCATCGCCAGCAACGCCAAGGCCAGCGCGATGATCCAGAAGCGGACGATCACCTTGGGCTCGGCCCATCCCTTCAGTTCGAAATGATGGTGCAGCGGTGCCATTCTGAAGATGCGGCGCCCCTTTGTGATCTTGAAAAAACCGACTTGAAAGATAACCGACAGGGCTTCAATCACAAAGAGCCCTCCGACGAGAACCAGCAGGATTTCCTGTTTGGTGATGACGGCGATCGTCCCCAAGGCGCCGCCCAGGGGCAGCGAGCCGACATCGCCCATGAACATTTGAGCCGGATAGGCATTGAACCAAAGAAAGCCGACCCCGGCTCCGGCCATGGCACTGCAGAAGATGGCCGCTTCTCCGCTGCCGGCCACATAGGTGATCTGGAGGTAGTCGGCGATCTTTATGTTTCCGGCCACGTAGGCAAAGATCATGTAGGTAACAGCGGCGATCACCACCGGCCCGATGGCCAGCCCGTCCAACCCGTCGGTCAGGTTGACGGCGTTCGACGTGCCGACGATCACGAAGGTCGCAAAAACGACATAGCCCCAGCCCAGGTGAGGCAAGATGTTTTTGAAGAAAGGTATCGTCACCTGGGTGTTGAAATCGGGCCGCGTGGTGACCAGAACACCGGCCATGACGGCGACAAGGGTCTGCAAAGCCAGTTTGCCGCGGGCGCTGAGCCCCTTGCTGCGTTTTTTGACCTGCATCAGGTAGTCGTCGATAAAACCGATGCCGGCATAACTGGTGGTGACCATCAACAGGATCCAGACATAAAAATTGGTCAAGTTGGTCCACAGCAGGGTCGACACCACAATAGAGAAGATGATCAGGGTGCCGCCCATCGTTGGTGTACCGGCTTTTTTAAGGTGCGCCTGCGGTCCGTCATCACGGATGTACTGGCCGATCTGCATCTCGCGCAGTTTGCGGATGAACCAGGGCCCCAAGACGAAGCAGATCAAAAAGGCCGTCAGGCTGGCGTAAATCGCCCGAAACGTGATGTACCGAAAAACGTTGAACGCCGATATACTGGTGTGCAACGGGTAAAGGAGGTGGTACAGCACGATTTTCCTTATCGATTCAGATTACAGGGTTGAGGGTCGGTATTCACCATCGGGCCACCATTCAATCTGCCCAGAAACCGAATGCGGTTGCCTTATCGATCCGACCATTTCTTGAGCCCCCAGACAACGTCTTCCATGGCCATTGCCCGTGATCCCTTTACCAAAACCCAGTCGCCGGGCTTGAGGGTCCGCCGGAGCGCGTTCAGCAGATCATCCTTGGTTCCCGTAACGATTGCCTGGGCATCCATTCCGGTCTCACGGGCGCCGCGGGCCACGACCGCGGCAAAGTCACCGGTGGCAAAAAGTCCGTCGATTCCCGAGCGGGTGCAAAGTGCGCCCAACTCTCTGTGAAGCACTTCCGAGTGCTGCCCCAGTTCGCGCATGTCGCCGGTGACGAAAAAAGCACGCTGATGCCGGCGCACGGTTTTGAGAGTCGATAGCGCGGCTGCCATCGAACCGGGGTTGGCGTTGTACGTGTCGTCGATCACATGTATTCCGGCCTGGGTGGTCAGGATATTCATCCGGCTTTCGGCCGGTACGAAGTTTTCCAGACCGGTTTTGATCTCATCCGGCGCGAGACCGATTTTGACTCCAGCGGCGGCTGCAGCCAGAGCGTTTGAGAGCATGAAGGCTCCGGGAATCTTCAGTACCACACGCAGGCGGTCTCCGGGCAGTACCAGGTCGAATCGGCTGTCCCGGGCGCTGGCATCGATTGCCTCGGCCCTGATATCGGCCTGTGCTGCAATACCGAAAAGCAGGACCTCGCGGTTGGATTTTTGTGCTAAACGCAGCACCAACGGGTCGTCGGCGTTAAGCACCGCCGTGCCGCCGGGATCGATTTTGTCCAGCAGTTCTCCTTTGGCGTGCATGACCCCTTCAAGAGATCCCACCCCCTCCAGGTGTGCGGGAGCGACATTGGTGATGACGCCGATGTTCGGCCTGCAGATGCCGGCCAGGGCTGCAATTTCGCCGGGGGCGTTCATGCCGAGTTCGACCACCGCCCAGCGATGATCCGGGCACAGCTCCAATAGGGTGAGCGGCAGCCCGATATTGTTGTTGAAGTTCTTGCGGGTCGACAGCGTGGG
>JAQAZR010000467.1:0-5856 GCA_032127235.1 Deltaproteobacteria bacterium | reverse complement strand
TGCAATCATTTGGATTTGAGAAAGCAGATAACCCGGAGTGAGTTTTGGTGAAAATTTCACCAGAACAAAAATGATCCGGTCAGGTCGCCTCAAAGGGCTTCAGGAGCAGGTAGGCAGGGAAAGACATCAACGCCGAACAGGCAGTGTCAGCACCCAGGCTCCGACAATGTTCCCGGCCAAACCCCAAGTCCACGTTCATTACGCAAGCACTTCATGTATATTTGTGGCGACTTTAAAAGGAACTCCAAGTACATCAAAGTGAGCTCTGCCGCAGTCGATTTTGTCATTTTGGATCGGATCACGGTAACTAACTATAATAACGAAAGAAGAAGCCTAAAACGAGCTCTAAAGTCATCTTAAACGACTCTTTTGGGTCCCCCAAAGGACCTTTTAAGCTAAGCTGTATTTCAAAAAAACCCTTAAACCTTCAGTTTTGCACCCAAAATGGTATGCTTAAGACCAAAAAACGGTTATTTGTAGATTTCTTTATGCAAATTTTCAGATACTTAGCTCGGCCCGACCCCAAATCCGACAACTACTTATTCCGTTATTTCCTTTTTCGCGTCAACCATCGCCCGAGCAAGTTTTACCGCCTCGTGCAGCTTGCGCTCCAACTCCGCCTTGGGGAGCGCTTCAGTCCAATAGGATGAGACTTTAATACCGCTTTTTTCAAGATCGAGCAGTTCGATGGTTTCGCGCCGTTTTCCAGCGCACAAAATCAATCCAATGGGGGATTCTTCCCCTGGTTTTCGTTCATAACGGTTCAGCCAACCGAGGTACAGCTCCATCTGGCCCTTATCGCCAGGTTGAAAAGACCCTATTTTCAGCTCAATGGCCACCAGACGATGCAAATTGCGATGGTAAAAAAGAAGGTCCAGGTAATGGTCAACACCATCGACTATGATGCGTTTTTGCCGCGCCATGAAAGCGAACCCGACCCCCAGCTCGAGAATGAACGATTCCATCTCCCGCAGGATAGCTGCTTCCAGATCATTCTCGGCATAAGCATCTCTGAGACCAAGGAAATCAAGCAGATAGGGATCTCGGAACACCAAATCAGGTGTTAATTTGTCCTCATCGCGCAGGGCTTTCAGTTCCATTTTCGCCAACTTTTCCGGTTTGCGGGAAAGGGCCGTGCGTTCAAACAGCATAGATTGTATTTTTTTATCCAAGGTCCGCGTGCTCCACCCTTCGATGCGGCACATTTCAGTGTAAAATTCCCGTTTCAGGGAATCTTCGATGGGAATCAAGGACTTGAAATGGGTCCAGCCCAATTGTCGCCGCACTGCGGCGACAATCTTTTCATCAGGGAAAACTTCGGCGAATTGGACCATCCGGTGCAGGTTTTTCTCACCGAAACCTCTTCCGAACTCGGCTTCCAATTGTCGCCCCAGCGCGGCGACAATCTCCTTGCCGTAGGCTGCCCGCTTTTCTTCAAGAATATCCCGGCGGATACGACGGCCAATCTCCCAGTAAAGCATGGTGAGTCCGGCATTGATCGCTTGCGCCACCTGGCGGCGGGCTGAGAGAATCAGGTCGCGGATGTCGGTCAGAAGCGTCTGATCCATCAGGGCGGGCACCTTAACTACCGGGTTGGTTTCTCCTTTGTGGCCTTTTTTCGATTTCATTGCCTTCCATTCAAATCTGCAAAAACTCTGTATTGTGCTTTGATCACATCATCGTTTGTGATGCGGTTGGTGATGGTGAATTTTGGTTTGAATCCTATTCTTTTCATATTATAGACATCTTGTTCAAATTGGTGCACTGATGTCACCGTTCGTGTCACCGCTTGTCAGGGTGCCATTTCGCATCTCATCAAAGCAATTGACTTCGGGGAACTTACCACCGGCACATGCTGGATTGTTGAAATGGTTGCGCACCAACGATGATCTCATGCGCCGAACCTGGCCGTTAAAGCATCCAATGTTATGTTTGTCGCGATCTCATTATGAGGAATCAGTACATATCGCCATGGCTTACCGCTATAGCTATGAGTGTGATTTGAAGCATTGGCGCACCATTTCACGGCCGCTTCTTTCTTGGCAAATACGATGGGGTCATCCATCTGGTTGCTGGCCTTGGGTTCAAGTATGAAAATCGTATCTATGGTTTCAGCCACGAAATCCGGCTGATATTCGAGATAATTGGATCCCTGACGATAAAAGATTTGGAACTGTCCCCTTGCAGGCTTGAACCACTTGATCGCACCCCTTTCGAGAATCACGGCAAGCTTGCGTTCAGCCTCCGAGTCGAACTTCTGTACCGGATAGAGGCAATGCTCGAATCCACCGAACAGGTATCCGGACATTTTGCTCTTGTCCTCTGGCGACACACGATAATCCGCGGGCGGTTCTGCAATAGAATAAGAATAGGCGCTCTCTTTCAGTTCCGTAAAGCCCTTGCTGACCTTCACCTCATAGTCGACCGCTTCCTCCCAGTAGTGGGACTGCATCTGTGAGTGGAGAAAGCCGGCGATATCGCGCTGGTAACAGCGCAAGACCTTGCGGGTTTCCACTTCGGACAAATAGGTTTGGAAATGCCGCACCGTCTGACCGGCAAGATCGTAAAGAAGATCGGCATGATCGTCGTAAGAAATGTCATCGAAAGCCATCAGGCCGCTGACCACATAATCTTCCAGCCGAGCCTCGTCACTTTCGTCGCGGCTCAGGGCCAGCACTTCCATTTGGTTGGTGCGTAAATGCTGAATCCACAGCTCGTCGGAAACCGCGGGGTACTTCAGAGCAGTCAAGTCCAGGGGGAAGGGCCTGAACCCTGTTTTCACCTCCCCTTTGGGCACCACCAGGATGCTTGGGATGTCAATGGTCTGCTGAATCACCACCTCAATGGTTTTGGCCACTACAACGGCGATATCCGGCTTTTCCGTATAACCCTCCAGCGCCATCTGCTCGGGCGAAGGCTGCCGCTCCTCCACTGCCTTGACAATAGCGGCCTGAATCTCCGGTTTCTGCAAATGGGTCACACTCGGCAGCTTCCGGGGCTGATTTTCCAGCTTGCGAATTACCTCCCAGGCCATTTGGGCTACCTTCTGCTCTTCAGGTTTGGTGAATACCGGTGCTTCATCTTGTCCCGCAAACCGGGTGTTGGCGGTCACTTGTCCGGGCTTCAATCCCAATTTTCCCGAAAGTCTTGGCCGGGATAGCAAGGTGGCTGTCTTTTGGCTAAGCTCCGCATCATCCAGTACCACTGCCTGTAAGCGGATAGCGGAATCGGGCCGGTTGGCCTCGTCGATGATTTCCTGGAATTTATCGTGGGCTACGATGTTCAGCCGATCCACGGCCATAACCCCAGTTCTTTTGCCATAAGGCAGTCGCAGGCCGCGGCCGATGGACTGTTCGATGAGGATGCGCGCGTTGGCCGCGCGCAACGGTACGATGGTGTAAAGATTGTTGACGTCCCAGCCCTCCTTGAGCATGTTGACATGGATGACAATCTCGGTGGGCTCATCGGTCTGTTCCACTTTGAGCAGCCGCTCGATCATCTCCTCCTCGGCCTTGCCGGTCCGGCTGGAGTCCACCTGGATCACCTTGTCTTTGTACCGGCTTTCGAAAAAGTTATCGGACTGGATCAATTGCAGCAACTGGGCGGCATGGGTGGTGTCGCGGGCGATCACCAGAAGGAAGGGCTTGACAATGGGGTTGCCGCTCTCCCGGGCGTAGGTCTCCAGTTCCACCTTTACGCTCTCGTGCAGTCGTACACCGTCCTCCAGTTTGAGCCGCTCGATCTCCTCGGGCGACATGCCGGCCGGGTTGAAATTCTTGCGCGTCACCACCGCCGGTTCTTTCACAAAACCGTCGGCCATGGCCTTGCCCAGAGGATAGTCATAAATCACGTTCTTGAACGGCACCGCTCCGCGGCTCGTTTCCACAAAGGGGGTGGCGGTCAGCTCTAATCCTATAATGGGCTTGAGCTCATTGATGGCCCGTACCCCGGCACTGGCCCGGTAGCGGTGGGATTCGTCCATGAGCAGCACCAGATCGGGCAGCCCGGCCAGGTAGTCGAAGTAGCTCTCGCCGATGTATTCGGACAGCCGTTTGATGCGGGGCGACTTGCCGCCGCGCACTTCGGAGTTGATTTTTGAGATGTTGAAAATATTGATGTGGACACCTTTCAGTTCGGGAAACATGGCGTAGTGCTTGCGCCATGCCTCCCGCACGCCGATCCCGCTCTCGTATGTATCCCCGGTGATCACCGTGGGGGGATGGACGGCGAATTCGGCAATGCCCTTGAATACATATTTCTGCGTGTTGGGGGTAAAGTCGGTGATCAATTTGTTGTAGATGGTCAGGTTGGGCGCCAGCACAAAAAAGTTGCCGATGCCGTGGGCCAAATACAGGTAGCTGATAAAAGCGCCCATCAGACGCGTTTTGCCCACACCGGTGGCCAAGGCAAAGCACAGGGAGGGAAATTCGCGCTCGAAGTCCGCCACCGGGGAAAACTCGCTTTGGATCGCCGCAAGCTGGGCAGCCGTGTCGGCGTCCTTACCGGGCGGGGCGATTTCCGTGATGCGATGGAGGATCTCCAGTGAACGACGTTGGGGCGGCCGCAGGCTCAGGCGGCTGGATATGGCGTTAACGTGTCGATTCATTGATTTCTTTCCCCGCTGGTTGTTCAAATCAGACTTTAAATTTTTCCTGTTTCAGTCTATCGTAAATCTTTGCATGTAGCTTTCTATTGATGGTTTTCATTAATTCTACGGCTACTGCCGTAATCAGGGACTTTCCACGCATTGCGTGGAGAATCAGTCCGGCTCCTCAATAAACAGCCCCATCTGACCCTTGGGCGGCGGGGCCTGGGGCAGATTTTCCACCCGCAGGCTGTAGTCGTCGTGGTCCCACTCACAGCGGGCAAGAACCGCCTTGGGGATCTTCTTCACGGTCAGGTTGGGATAGCGGTCAGCCCTGGCGCGAAAGGCCGTGCAAAGCACCAGCAGCGATCGATCAGGGCCAACCTCATCGGAGAGCTGCTGGAGCTGGTCATGGTTCAGGTTGGCCGTGGTCACATAGATGAAATCCTGCTCCGTGGAATAGCCGTGCTGCCAGTAGATCGAATCACTGGGTGCATAGGTGAACCCCTCCAGCTTGCACAGGGCTTCGGCCAGCATGGCGCCGTTATAGGTTTTGTTGATGACCCAGTTGCCCCACTTGTCCTTTTCCAGCAACGACGGCGCCAGGCGATAGTAACGAAACCCGCCGCCGCCTTTCCATTTGACCGCCTTGGTGATGCCGCCGGGGTCCTCGCCGTCGATCACCTTTCTCAAACGCGGAATGATGTGGGTGTGGCAATGCTCGCCCAGCTCCACCATGATCCAGCGCCGCCCCATCTTGTGGGCTACCGCGCCGGTGGTGCCGGAGCCGGCGAAGGAGTCGAGGACGAGGTCGCCGGGGTTGGAGGATATTTCAATGATTCGGTTCAAAAGCCTTTCTGGCTTTGGTGTGTCGAACGGAACTATATTTGGGAAAAGTGACTGAATTTCTCGCTTAGCCTCCTGTGTATGCCCAACTTCGGTATGGGGCCACCAAGTTCTTGGAACAAGACCCGATTGTACCTCCTTGAGATACAGTTTAACTGCAGGAACATTGTTGCCGTTTAGACCAAAAGAGATACGACCTTCGGAAACCATTTCCCAAAAATCATCTTCAAGCATGCGCCAATGGCTTCCTTTTGGAGGCTTTATTACACGGCCAGATGGAGTTTTAATACTATACATCAGCCCTTCGTGCCGTTCCTCAGCAGCAAAAATCGGACCCAATCTCCATGGCCCACGAGGGTCATTGTCTCGATTCTTATATTTACTTGCACTCTTCTCATCTCTTGGCAGGAGCCTTCTCACGCGCC
>JAQAZR010000466.1:0-3366 GCA_032127235.1 Deltaproteobacteria bacterium | reverse complement strand
CTCACATGGGCACTATTTGACCTCCGGGCGTAAAACCGACGGAGCCCGGGTAAACCTTTCCGGGTCAGGTGGCGTCTAACCAGACAACACGAGACGGAAAGGAGATCGACGCATGAATTTACATCTGGTTAAAACGTTTCTGATGATAGTTTCCTTGGTTTTTATCTTCTCGAACGCGTCTTTAGCCGGTGACCGAATCGAGCACCGGCAGAATAATCAGAAGAACAGAATCTACCAAGGTGTCAGAAAGGGCGAGATAGCAAAGGGGGAGTTCACTCACCTGGCACGTCAGCAGCAAAACGTCGAAAAATACAGGAATCACGCACTGAGAGACGGAAACCTGAGCCGCAAAGAGGGCCGTCGTCTGAACTACCTGCAGGACCGGTCCAGCGGCTCTATTTACCGCGAGCGACACAACGGCTATAATCGAGACCGGCATTATCAGTACAACCGCCAGCGTTATTCCGGGCCGGCATACGGTTACGGGAACACCCCCCACCGGTACTACCGGCCTCTCAGCGGTTACACCTTTTATAGCGTATGGGCATTGCCCGGCTGGGCTTTCGGGTTTTCCACCCACGGCCGATAATGATTCCCTGGTGCGGATGCGGCGGGGAGATGTCGGATGTTTTGCCGGCCGGTTCCTCCCCGTTAGGGATCGCCGGGTGGGGACGCCGCTCAGAGGAAGTTATGGCATCGAGAAAAGGAGCCGGGCCGGCCGATCGAAAACGACCTTCAGAAAGGGGCACTTCGGAAACACCATCGCCCGCGCCTGCGGCGGAGCCGGATGCACTATTGGTCGAGCGATTGAAAAGCGGGGATCGGCAGGCTTCCGGCGAGCTGGTCCGGCGTTACCAGGAGAAGGCCTTTGCGGTCGCCTTTCGAATGCTCTCAGGGGACCGGGAAGAAGCACTGGACCTCACCCAAGACGCGTTTTTGACCGCTCTCCGCAAAATCGACGGATTTGAAGGCAAGTCATCCTTTTATACATGGTTTTACCGTATTTTGATCAACACCTGTCTGGATTTCCTCAGACGCCGCAAGCGCTGGCGGCGGTTGTTATACTTTCGGCGGCCGAATGCAAAGGACACTCGCGAGCCGTCCGAAACCCTCGCAGATGTTGCCAGTTCCGAACCGAGCGCCAACCCGGGCGCGGTCGTCGACGCGCGTGAGTTGCAGCGGGACGTTCGCGGTGCCATGGCACTCTTGTCCGACAGGCAGCGGATGATATTCAACCTGAAGGTTTTCGAAGAAATGCGGATAGCCGAGATTGCCCGAACGATGGGACTGGCCGAAGGAACCGTGAAGAGTCACCTGTTCCGGGCGACAAGGATCATGAGAGGCGCACTGGCCGATTGGGCCGGGCGTTGATTGGGGAGGGGAAGCATGCCGGACTGTAATGATCGAAATGAACAGGTAATGCTCGATGTTTATGGTGAACTGGACGCCGGTGCGCGTTCAGCCTGGGAAGATCACCTGAGAACCTGTGCGGACTGCCGTCGGGAAAAAGAAAATCTGACGGCCATGCTCGGCCAGGTTAGGGAAGCGATGGCGCCGCCGCCGCTGTCGATGCAGGATTCCTCCTTAATGGTCCGAAAGGTACAGGACCGTATGGCCGCGTTTCGCCTTCCGGGGGGGCGGCGGCAGCCTGTCAAGGAAAAACGGGTGCTGTGGATTCCGGCCCTTGCGACCGCCTGCGTTCTTGTCCTCGTGGCGATCTTTGTCGGCTACGAACGCTCCGGCACGATCGAGCAACCGGTGGTCCAGAGAATTGACATTTCGCAGAAATTGCCGGAAAATGAGGAAGAAATTGTCAAAAACCTTGACCTGCTAAAAAACTTCAACACCCTGGAAAGGCTCAGCCAAGTGGTCGACGATTCCGACGGCCGGAATCCTTCCGAAACGCATAACCAGGGGACGCAGGGGGATATCCGGTATGTCCACGACAAGCGCTCTGCTTAGATGCGCGAGATGCTTGATCCGCTGCTGCGGCGTCTTATCATTTATCGCCGTCCTCGTTTTCGCATTAGCCTCCACTGCTTGGTGCACTTCACGAAACGGTCGGCAAACGGATATCCAAGGCCACCGATTTCGGGTCCAGAATGAAAATA
This sequence comes from Deltaproteobacteria bacterium, assembly GCA_032127235.1. GTDB lineage: Bacteria > Desulfobacterota > Desulfobacteria > Desulfobacterales > SG8-13 > JARFQH01. The sequence goes on along the minus strand of JAQAZR010000466.1, from coordinate 1,255 downwards.
TTGACCAAATGCCGATTTTGATTGCCGATAATAAAAACGGCGGGTTCCAGAGAAATTACCAGGAATGGCAGACGCTGACACCGCAGGAAAAAGAAACCTTGCGGCGTCGGATGCAGCAGTTGAACCGGATGCCGCCGCAAAACCGCCGACACCTTCAGGACCTCAACGATAGATGGCAGCAGCTCTCGCCAACCGAGCGCGGTCAGCTCCAGCGTGCGCTGGACAATTGGAACAACCTGTCCCCGTCTGAAAAAGAGGCCATCCGCAGAAGATTCGGAAACTGAAACGACCCCCTGCCACGCGATTAAATCCAATCAGACATTTGTTGGGGCTGACTATAGGCTTCAAGATAAAGTTTTTGGCAAGGCCGGAGGGAGACGGCTGTATTGTAATACGCCGACGACCGATAACGCAGTCCAAAGCCTTTACCTTAAAGCCTATTAGTACCAATTAATGCTCAGCCATGACGTATACTCGGTAAATTCAATGTCAGGTTCGAACGGCATTTGGTAAGCAGCTTATTTGCTGGCGGAAACTTGACGCGATATGCATTAAATGCTAACTTGATGCATAAATTTAGGAGGCAATCATGAGAACAACACTTGATTTACCGGAAGATTTAATTAATGAAGCGATGAGGGCTACTCACATTAATACAAAAACCAAAGTTATTATCACCGCCTTAGAAGAGTTGATAAGGAAATCAAAGATCTCCGAATTGAAAGAATTTAAAGGCAAGGTAGATTTGGATATTGATATGAACGCCATCAGAGGGCGTCAATGTCGGTATTAGTTGATACCTCCGTATGGGTAGCGTATTTCAGGAGTGGAGATAATTCTGAAAAAATTGATTTCTTAATTGATGAAAACCTTATTGTTATTAATGATCTTATTCTTGCAGAATTGGTTCCATCTTTAAAGGTTCGCAATCAACGCAAAATTATTAATTTATTAAATAATATTAAAAAGTTAGAACTCTCCATTAATTGGGATCAAATCATTACGTTCCAATCCAAATGTCTAAAAAAAGGTTTAAATGGAATCGGCATTCCTGATCTAATAGTTGCTCAAAACGCAAAACAAAATCGATGTAAAGTTTATTCGTTGGATAACCATTTTAATCTCATCAAAGACATTCTTGAACTACAGCTATTTGATTAAGGAGTTCTCACCTTTCAAAGTTTTATCTCATCAAGCGAAAAATTCTCCTCAGTTGCGATGCGTTTACCGCGTTCCACGGACTGACTGGCAGGCA
>JAQAZR010000465.1:0-3229 GCA_032127235.1 Deltaproteobacteria bacterium | reverse complement strand
GAACTACGACCGCGGCCAGATCGAATACTACCTGCCGCCGGTCTTCGAGATTTCTCGTCAGGATGGGATCATGGTGCACTTTGCCGAAACCCACGACAACTTGCGCCTGGCCGCCCGTTCACCGAATTATGCGCGAATGCGAACGGCCCTGTGTGCCCTGTCTTCACAACAGGGCGGTTTCGGCTTTGCCAACGGAGTGGAATGGTTTGCAACCGACAAAATCGATGTCCACAATGCGCCTTCGCTGAATTGGGGCGCCGAGATCAATCAGGTGGCAGAAATCCGCCGCCTCAGTGCCCTGCTGCGAATTCATCCGGCCTTCGGTAAGGACGGTGATGTTCATTTGATCCAACAGGGGGGGGGCAATCAACTGGTCCTGTTGCGCAGTCATCCGGCCTCCGGCAAAAAGCTGATCGTTGCGGTCAACCTCGATGATCAGCAACCGAGGACCGCTGTGTGGAGCGGTTCGGCAACGGGCATGACCGGGCCGCAGTTCTTCGATCTCTTAACCGACCAACCGGTGGCGGTAGAAGCCGACGATGATCGGATTTCCTTTCGACTGGATCCGTGCCAGGTGCTGTGTCTTTCGCCCAATTCAGATGACCTCGATCTGGTTCAAAATGCAACCGCCGGTTTTCTGCGACCACCCGAGCGGTCCTTGCAGCAGCAATATCGTGCAAAGGCGCTCGATGTGTTCACGTTCTACAATGAAACCGGGGACATCGGCTCGTTCGATCCGGAACGGGCCGCCGGTGAGCTCCGCCGGGACCCGAAAGGCTTCTGCGCTCGTCTCAACCCGGACGGCGATGAGCCGCGAGTCGTCACATGGCAATGGCCTCAGGATCAGCGCCGGCAGGTCATGCTGCCGCCGGGGCACTTCCTTCTGATTCGTATCGATGGTCCTTTTCGGGCCCGTATCACGGACCAAAAGGGCAGCCTTGGCTGTGAAGACGGTCTGCCAGCAGACGACGGGTCATCTTTTGCCCTGTTTGCCCCTTTACCGCCGCGCGGGAAACCCTGTTTCCTCACCCTAAAGCTCAGCGTCTTCGGTGGCGAGAGCAGCCGGCACATCGAAGCCCCGCTTATCGGTCTGTCGAGGCCGCAGGATGTGAGAATAAAGCCTATATTCGGCCGCTCGCAACTGCTGCACTATACGTATCTCTTTCTGGCCACCAACGCTCGGGGCGGCATGCTGCGGGCCGGGGTTTCCTGGGGTGAACTCAAAAGCCGCTACGATGCCCTGTTGGCAGCCAATCTGGACCCGGATATCCCGGAAGACCGCTGCATTCTATTTTCCCGCTGCCGGGCTTGGGTGGTCTACCAGGGTTACTCGCAGGAAATTGGAAATGATTGTCTGACCGCATTTCAATATGACGGTGATCGAACGGGTAAATGGCGGTTTCAGGTACCGACCGGTCAGGGAGAGTCGATTGGTTTGAGCATCACCGCCGAAATGCTTCCGCTGAAAAACGCCGTTCGGCTCACATTTTTCCGCCATCCGGCCGGCATGGCCCGGCGTCGGCTGGACGACCGCAATCCCGTCCAGTTGATTCTCCGGCCGGACATTGAATTCCGCAGCTTTCACGAAACCACCAAGGCCTTTCTGGGGCCGGAGAATCGTTGGCCGGCTGCGATCCGGAGCCTGACCGACGGATTCTTATTCACCCCCGCGGCGGCCGTTATCCTTAAGATGACGGTCTCCAGGGGAAAATTCGTTTCGGAACCCGAATGGCAGTACATGGTCCATCATCCACTGGAGGCTGAACGCGGTCTAGACCCGAATTCGGATCTGTTCAGCCCCGGTTATTTTTCTCTGATTCTCGGAGGTGACCGGACAGAAACCCTGACGGCCGGAATCGTCGCGAACGGTGACGACCCAATAGCGGTCGCTGAATCCGACCGACCGACACAAATGACGCCATCGCCCGGCGCTGCTGTGGTGTTGCACCCCATCGATGCCCTGAAAAACGCCCTCGATCAATATGTCGTTCGGCGAGGTGAGCTGAAATCAGTCATCGCGGGCTATCCCTGGTTTCTCGACTGGGGTCGGGATTCTTTGATTGTCGTTCGCGGATTGGTCGCCGCCGGTCGGTGGAAAACCGCCCGAGCCGTGCTGAAACAGTTCGGACAGTTCGAGAAAGAAGGCACCATTCCAAACATGATCCGCGGACAGGACGCCGGCAACCGTGACACCTCCGATGCCCCCCTGTGGTTCTTTACGGCCTGCGCCGACCTGGTGGCTGCCGAAGGCAGCGAAGAATTTCTGGACAGCATCTGGGGTGACCGAACCATCCGCGCGATACTGATATCCATAGCAGACTCGCTGATGCACGGAACTCCCAACGGGATCCGGATGGATCCGGCTTCCGGTCTGATCTTCAGCCCGGCACACTTCACCTGGATGGACACCAATCACCCCGCCGCCACCCCCCGCGAGGGGTACCCGATCGAGATTCAGGCCTTGTGGCACCGGGCGTTGGAATTTCTGACCCAAATCGATCCCAACGGCAGTAAGCGATGGCAGAAACTCAGGCGGCAGGTTGCATCGTCTCTCGTCACGCTCTATTTTAATGCGGACAGGGGCTATTTCTCGGACTGTCTGCACGCAGTGACCGGCACGGCGGCGCAATCCGCCGATCCGGACGATGCTCTCAGACCCAACCAACTGCTGGTTCTGACGCTGGGTGCCCTCGCTGACCCGACCATTGCCCGTTCGGTTCTGGCGGCCTGCGAGGCGTTGCTGGTGCCCGGGGGCATCAGGAGCCTTGCGGATAAAGAAGTCGCGCGTCCGATCGCGGTCTTTCACAACGGACGGCTCGTCAACGACCCGCGTCACCCCTACCAGGGAAGGTATGTTGGTGACGAAGACAGCCAGCGCAAGCCGGCCTATCACAACGGTACGGCCTGGACCTGGCTTTTCCCCTCCTTTTGTGAAGCCTGGGCCAAGGTTTATGGGAAAGACGGCTGCCAGACAGCTTTGGCCTGGCTCGGCAGCAGTACCGAGTTGATTAACCAGGGGTGTATCGGTCATGTGCCGGAAATTCTGGACGGCGATTTCCCGCACATACCGCGCGGCTGCGATGCTCAAGCCTGGGGGGTGAGCGAACTGCTGCGGGTCTGGTTGACGTTGTCCGCTTGTAAACGTCCATCCCTTCAAGGGGTTGATCCTAATCTGACCGATCATCAAAATGATCCTTTACATTAAGCCAATATGATATAAAAGTAGGAG
>JAQAZR010000464.1:0-3922 GCA_032127235.1 Deltaproteobacteria bacterium | reverse complement strand
ATGACCGGTACCGCCGATACCGAGGCGGTCGAATTCAAAAAGATATACTCTCTCGAGGTCATGGTCATTCCGACCGACAAGCCGATGATCCGCAAGGACTACTCGGACGTCATCTACAAGACGCGCCGTGAGAAGTACAATGCGGCCATCGACGAAATCGTCGAACTTCATCGCAGGGGACAGCCCGTTTTGGTGGGCACCATTTCGATCGATGTGTCCGAGCAGGTCAGTGACAGCTTGAAGAAAAGAGGCATCAAGCACACGGTGCTCAACGCCAAGATTCACGAAAAGGAGGCCGAGATCATCGCCATGGCCGGCCAGAAGGGGGCGGTGACCATATCCACCAACATGGCCGGGCGCGGCACCGACATCGTTCTCGGCGAGGGGGTCACGGAACAGGGTGGTTTGCACATCCTCGGCACGGAAAGACATGAGAGCCGGCGGATCGACAATCAGCTTCGGGGGCGTTCCGGCCGCCAGGGCGATCCCGGCTCTTCACGATTTTATCTTTCCCTGGAAGACGACCTGCTGCGGATTTTCGGCGGTGAGCGGATCACCGGCATCATGGACCGGCTCGGCATGCAGGAAGGCGAACCGATCGAACACGGCCTGATCAGCCGGGCGATCGAAAACGCCCAATCGAAGGTGGAGGGCCACAACTTCGAAATCCGCAAACAGCTGCTTGAATACGATGATGTCATGAACCAGCAGCGCGAGGTGATTTACCGCCAGCGGCGCGAGGCGCTCTTCGGAAAAGACCTGAAGTCATCCATCCTGGAAATCATCGAGGAAAAGTCGGAGGAGACCGCCGGCGCTTTTGCCGACGAACGGACACCGGCCGAGGAGTGGGATTTCAAGGGACTCAACGAAGCCGTGTTCAAACAGTTCAACTTCCGCCTGCCGCCTATAGAGGGCGAAACGCTCGATGGGCTCAACGGAGAGGGTCTGGCCCAGTTGATCAACGACGAAGCCGTCAGGATCTATGAGGAAAAGGAAAAAGCCATCGGATCGGAGGATTTCCGCCAACTCGAGCGCATCGTCATGCTCCAGAACGTGGACAATCTCTGGAAGGATCATCTGCTGTCCATGGACCACCTCAAGGAGGGGATCGGTCTGCGGGGCTATGCCCAGCAGAATCCGCTGCTGGTCTACAAAAAAGAGGGGTTCGAGATGTTTCAGGAGATGATCGCGAGGATCAAGGAAGAAACTCTCGGGATCCTTTTCAGGATTCAGCTTGCCGAACCTCAGAAAATGAAAGAAATTCAACGGCCGCGGGAACAACAACTCACCTATTCGGGGTCTGGAGAACCGCAAAAAAAGAAACCGGTAAAACGGGCCGATAAAAAAATCGGTCGCAACACTCCCTGCCCTTGCGGCAGCGGCAAGAAATACAAAAAATGCTGCGGAAAATAGGAGTTGTTCAAGGGTAGCAGGGCAGTAATCGGAGTGTGGCCACCCTCATACAGCAGCTGTCAGAGGCTATTTGCGCAAGGAATTGCCGGTGGACTCCCCGCCGTGATTTTGGTATCATAAATATACCCGGGTGTCGTTCTGGATAAAGACGAGGTTTTTGGGCGCAACCCTTTACAAGATTCAAACCAAGTGCTTATATTGAAATTATTGGCGCGAAGGTAACGGGGATTTGCGCCAGTTTCTGGCAGAGCCGGTTTCGATGATGATATCCCCGGGGCTGATCGGCCGCAAGGATCTGTGAGCAGATGAACGGCCACAAACAGGACGCTCGTCTCCCTGCTCTACGCGGCATCGTCGAACGGTACAACAACTCTGCAGCGCGCGGCGCATCACTGATGTCCGGCATTCCGCATAAAAAAACCTTTTGACGGCAGCATGTTTCGCGGGGCAATCCGTTTTTTGGGGGAATCAACATGAGCGAGTACAATCCTGAAATTGAAGGAGACACCGCCTCAGAAACGGAAACGGATCTGACGGAACCGCCTTTGTATCGGGTGTTGCTCCTCAACGACGATTACACGACGATGGACTTTGTCGTCGAGGTTCTCAGATCTGTGTTCAACAAATCGACGGAAGAGGCTACGCGCATCATGCTTAATGTCCATCATGCAGGCGCCGGACTCTGCGGCGTTTTTTCCTTTGAAGTTGCTGAAACCAAAGTGGATACCGTTCATACCCTGGCGTGGGAACATGGGTTTCCGCTCAAAAGCACCATGGAGAAAGAATAAAAGATGATAAGCAAGGAACTCAGCGTAACCTTGGGCCTGGCCGTGCGGGAAGCGAAAAAGCGGCGCCACGAGTACGTGTGTGTCGAACACATCCTTTTCGCCATTTTGTACGACAGCGTCGGCATCGAAATCATCGAAAACTGCGGCGGTAACATTGAGAACATGAACCGGGCGCTGGAGGAATTTTTCAACGAAAAACTGGAACGGGTTGCTGACGGCACCGAATACGTGCTTCAACAAACCATTGCATTTCAGCGGGTGATCCAGCGAGCGGTCAATCACGTCAGGTCGGCCGAAAAGCAGGAGGTTGAAGTCAGCGACATCCTGGCGTCCATTTTTCTGGAGAAAGATTCGCATGCGGCCTTCATTCTTCAGCGGGAAGGCATCACCCGCCTGGACGTTTTGAATTTCATTTCGCATGATGTGTCAAAGTCTTCATATGATTCAGAGCAGGAAGGTTTTGCACCCACCGATCGGCGCGATAAGTCGAAAAAGGGTGATCCGCTTTCGATGTTCACGGTGGATCTCGTCAAAATGGCGGCTGACGGGAAGCTGGATCCGCTGATCGGCCGTGAGCTCGAGACCGAACGCACCATGCAGGTCCTGTGCCGCAGGCGCAAAAACAATCCGGTCTTCGTAGGGGATCCCGGTGTCGGCAAAACGGCGATGGCCGAGGGTCTGGCCCAGAAAATCAACTCAGGCGACGTACCCGAAATCCTCAAGGACGTGCGGATCTTCTCCCTTGATCTGGGCGGTATGCTGGCGGGCACCAAGTTTCGCGGCGATTTCGAACAGCGCCTCAAGGGCGTTATCCAGGCGCTGCAGCGGATGCCCAATGCGATTCTGTTCATCGACGAAATCCACACCATCGTGGGAGCCGGGGCGACCAGCAGCGGATCCATGGATGCTTCCAACATACTGAAACCGGTGCTGGCCACCGGTGGCATCCGCTGTATCGGTTCGACCACCTATGAAGAGTACAAAAACCATTTCGAAAAGGATCGTGCCCTGTCGCGCCGTTTCGAAAAAATCGAAATTTCCGAACCGCCGGTTAAGGAAACGATTCAGATTCTCAAAGGCCTCAAGTCCCGCTACGAAGAACATCACGGTATTGTGTACACCGATTCGGCTTTGAAGTCGGCTGCGGAGCTGAGCGCGAAATTTCTGAACGACCGCTATCTGCCGGATAAAGCCATCGACGTGATCGACGAAGCCGGCGCCTTCGTCCGGCTTTCCGGTTCTCCGCACCGCAAAAACATCAACCCGGCGGACATCGAAAAAATTATCGCCAAAATGGCGCGCATCCCCACCCGCAGCGTTTCGACTTCGGACCGCATCAAGCTCGAGAACCTCGACAAAGAACTTAAATCGGTCGTTTTCGGGCAGGACGAAGCGATCCAGTCGCTGGTGACGGCCATCAAACGGACGCGAGCCGGCCTGGGCGCCCCGGGCAAGCCGGTCGGCTCCTTCCTTTTCACCGGTCCGACCGGTGTCGGCAAGACCGAGGTGTCGCGGCAGTTGTCCCGAATCCTGGGTGTCGAGTTCCTGCGTTTCGACATGAGCGAGTACATGGAAAAACATACCGTGGCACGCCTGATCGGTGCCCCTCCGGGATACATCGGTTTTGACCAGGGCGGTTTGCTGACCGACGGTATCCGAAAGCACCCTTACAGCGTTCTGCTGCTCGATGAGATCGAAAAGGCTCATCCGGACCTGTTCAA
>JAQAZR010000463.1:0-11394 GCA_032127235.1 Deltaproteobacteria bacterium | reverse complement strand
GTCGGCGGCGGCGAGCGCTGCGAACGGTTGATGGAACTCTTCGAGAGCCACAGCTTCGAGGAGATTCACCCGCAGGTGGTTGCGGTTGCCGATCTCAACCCGAACGCACCCGGGTATGTCAAGGCCAAGGACCAAGACCTGTTCGTCACCACCGACTACAATGATTTTTTTAAACTTAAGGACGTCGACCTGATCATCGAGATGACCGGCAGCATGGATGTCTACAACGATATCCTGCAGAAAAAGGCCTTCGATGTGCGGGCCATCGCCGCCCGGACGGCACAGCTTTTTTGGGAGATCTCCCGCGTCTCGAACCTGCAGAGAAAATGCAGCGAGAAACTCCAGGAAGCGCGGGCCATGTATCACACCGTCATCAACGAGCTCATTCAGGAAGACATCCTGGTGATCGGCGCCGATTATCGCATCGTCGACATCAACGAGAGCCTCCTGGCGAAGCTCGGTCTGCAGCGGCACGAGGTAATCGGCCGGCACTGTTACGAAATCACCCATCGCCGCAATCAACCCTGTTCAGGAGACCAGCATCCATGCCCGCTCGTTCAGACCCTTGAAACCGAAAAACCATCTCAAACCACCCACGTCCACCAGGACAAAGACAGCCGTGAAATTTTCTACTCGATCTCGACCTATCCACTTGTTGAGGGCGGCAAGGTGATCGGGGCCATTGAAATTTCACGGGACATCACCAAGGATATCACCGTTCAGAAGGTCATGATGCAGCAGGAGAAGCTGGCCTCGATCGGCCGGCTTTCGGCCGGGGTCGCGCATGAAATCAACAATCCCCTGACAACGATTTTGACAACCGCCATGCTGCTGCTCGAAGACATCGAGCCGCAGGACCCGATGGCAACAGAACTGGAAACCATCTCGAGCGAGGCCTTGCGCTGCCGCAAAATCGTGGCCAGCCTGCTCGATTTCGCCCGGCAGAAGACGCCAAAGAAAGAATTGAAGGACATCAACAAGATCATCGAGGAAACCGTGATGCTGATCAACAAGCAGGCCGCCTTCAAGGATATCCGTCTCGAAAAATACCTGGAAGACGGCATCCCCAGGATCCATGTGGACAAGGATCAGGTCCAGCAGGCCTTGATAAACCTGGCCATCAACGCCATCGAGGCGACCGAGTCCGGGGGGCGGGTGGCCTTTTCTTCCCGTTTCATTCCCAGGGGCCGCATGGTGGAGATCGCGGTAAGCGACACCGGATCCGGTATCGCGCCCGATGTTCTGGATAAAATTGTCGATCCGTTTTTCACCACCAAGGAAACCGGCAGCGGTTTGGGGCTTTCCATCACCCACGGCATCCTCCAGCAACACGGGGGCACCCTGGACGTGATGACCGAACTCGGCAAAGGATCTTGTTTTTTCCTGCGCTTTCCGGTGGATCACGGAGAGCCCGATGAACAGTGATGTCGACCTCCGGCAGACGTCCCCCCGCATACTGATAGTCGATGATGAAGAAAAAATCTGCCTGAACTGCGTCAAAATCCTGTCCCGGATGGACTGCACCGCCGAATATGCACTCAACGGCTACGATGCATTGAAACGGCTCGAGATCGAGCCGTACGACCTGGTCATCACCGATTTGAAAATGAGCAGCCTGGGCGGCATGGAGGTTCTGCGTCGCATCAAGGAGGGCTTCCCGGAAACGGTTGTGATCGTCATCACGGGCTATTCAACCGTCTCTTCGGTGGTCGAAGTCATGAAATCGGGTGCTTTCGACTACCTGCCCAAACCTTTCACGCCCCATGAACTCAGAGCGGTGGTCATGCAGGCGCTGGCCGAAAGAGACCTGCGTTTGCAGAACGCGGAGCTGTCGGTTCAAAACAAGAGCCGCCGCACGATTTCGCATCAGCTTGTGGGCAGCAGCACCAAAATCAAAAAGGTGGTCCGAATGGTGGAAAAGGTGGCGCCCACCGATTCGACCGTGCTGATTTACGGGGAAAGCGGCACGGGCAAGGAGCTGATTGCCCGTGCCGTCCATGCCAACAGTCTGAGAAAGGACCGGGTATTCTTTGCGGTCGATTGCGGCACACTCTCCGGCGAGCTCCTGGAGAGCGAACTCTTCGGACACGTGAAAGGGGCTTACACCGGCGCCCACCAAGACAAAGCGGGGATGTTCAAGCGGGCGAACGGCGGAACGGTTTTTCTCGACGAGATCAGCAACATCAGTCTGGACGTCCAGGGCAAGCTGCTTCGATTCCTGGAGGCCCGCGAATTCATTCCTCTCGGGGGAACCGTCGTCGAGAAGGTCGACATCCGGCTGATTTTCGCGACCAACCGCCATCTCAAGGACCTGGTCGACAGCCGAGAGTTCCGGGAGGATTTCTATTATCGAATTTACGTCTACCCCATTTTCATGCCGCCCCTGCGGGAAAGAAAAACCGACATTTTGCCCATCTCCTATCACTTTCTGCATCAGTTCAGCCGCCGCATCGGCAAAGACATCACCAGCTTCGACGACGCGGCGGTTCAGCGGCTGACCCTTTTCGACTGGCCTGGAAACGTGCGCCAGTTGCGCAACGTCATCGAACGGGCGGTCATCTTATGTGAATCCGATCAAATTACCCTCAAAGAGCTCCCCATTTTTGGTAACGGGCATGATTTCGGCCAACTGGTCGATGCCGTCCCCAGCACCAATGAAGAATTGAAGCGGGTCAAGAAGGAAATTCGCAAGAAAGCGACGGACCAGGTCGAAGCAAACTTCATTCGCAGTGCGCTTGACAGATGCGACTGGAACATCACGCGCGCCGCACGGGAAACCGGCCTGCAGCGAACCAATTTTCAAAGCATGATGAAAAAGCACGGCATCGTGCGGTCCGGCCGTAAAAAATCCCGCTGATCCCGAACGACCCACCGGCCACAAATATCCATTCATTTCATACACTGTATATTATTTTTATACGCTTCGGTTGCCATGTCCCCAAGACGGGTCCACCAGACACCGGAGACGGCCGATCGTGCTCCGGGTTCGGCGCAATATTCAGGGCCGGGGGCATGGAACATGACAGCCGGGCTGCCGGTCTATATGTATAAAAAATATATACGTTCATTATGTTCCAGTAGGCGCCGTTAACCTTAAATCGTATTGATTTTAAATAGTTATAATTTTTAACGTTCTGGCACGGTCCCTGCAATCCTTGCCAACCATAAAGAATTAATTTGTAAAACCGCTTTAGGCAACATTCGCAGGGGGAGGAAAAATGGAACCAACGACTAAAATTCTGGTGGTCGATGATGAAAAGGGCATTTGCCAAAATGTCGAAAAAATATTGAAGAAAAATAACTACGAAGTCACCCAGGCCGTCAGCGCCCAGGATGCCCTGGAGAAAATGGCGCGGGAATCTTTTGCGCTCCTGATTTCAGACATCGTCATGCCCGGCAAGAACGGTCTGGAGCTGCTCAAGCTTGTCAAAAAGGAATGGCCCTTGACCAAGGCCATCATGATGACCGCCTATGCCTCCACCGACACAGCGATGAAGGCGATCCGCCTCGGGGCACTCGACTACGTTGCCAAGCCGTTTACCCCCGCTGAAATGCGGTCGACAGTCGAAAAAGCGCTGAGCGGGGCGTTGACCGAAACGACCGTTGCGCCGGAAGAGCGCGAAGCGATCGACGTCATCGACATCGATCTGCCGTTCGACGCCAAAGAAGTCGCCGACCAGGTCGGGGAAGAGTACATGAACATGCTCGGCCGCTCGGACATGCCGATCGTCGAGGTCAAGATATCCGAACCACTGGAAAACTTCTGCGAAGTCGGCAGCATGGCGTGCGACATTTTTAAAAAACTGGGTGCCACCTGCAAAGCTGGAACCAAGACCGGTGCCTGCCCCCAGAAGAAAGCTAAAAAGAAGGAAAAGAGCGCCGCACCACGAAGGAGCGATCCGAAAAAACTCATCGGGATCGATATGCCCTTCGATTACGAAGAAGTTTCGGCCGCAACCGGACCGGAATATGTACGGGCTCTCGACGGCGAAGGGGTTGCCTTCGTCCCATACGAGGAATTGAAAAAAAATGTCGCCCGCATGATGAAGAAAGGCAGAATCGATGTCGATATGCCTTTCGATCGCGATGAAGTGGCCGCCTATACCGGTGACAAGTATACCGAACAGCTGACAAGATCGGATGTTCCGGTCGTGGAAATAACCGCCGATCAGCCCCTGGAAAATTTCTGTGACGTCGGCAGCATGGTGTGCGATATCTTTAAAAAGCTGGGGGCGACCTGCAAGGCCGGCACCAAGAGCGGTGCCTGTCCGCAGAAGAAGGCCAAGAAAGGCCGCGGTGCGGCGGTCCAGCCGATCCGGGACTTGAAAAAGCTCATCTCCATCGATCAGCCGTACAATTACGACGACGTTGTGGCGGCCACCGGGCCCGAGTTCGTCAGCCACCTGCATCGGGACGAAACCGTTATGGTGCCGTATAGCGAGTTGAAGGCGAATGTGGCCCGTCTCGATGCGGAGATGGTCAGCCGTGCGGCACTGGAAAAAGAAGCCAAGACCGAACCCGACCACATGTCCGTTCTCGTTATCGATGACGAAGTGGCAGTTAACAACAACGTCCGCAAGATTCTGAAGAAAAAAGGGTATCGTGTCGACCAGGCCACCAGCAAGGCAGAAGCCCTCGAAAAGATCGTTCAGAGAGACTACCGGTTGGTGCTTCTGGATCTTAAGATGCCGGGAGTCAAGGGCCTCGAGCTTTTAGAGGCGATCCGGAACGTCCAGCCCCAGGCCAGAGTGATCATCATCACCGGCTACGCAAGCATCGAGACCGCCGTTCAAACCGCCCGCATGGGGGCTGTGGATTACATCCCCAAGCCGTTTACCCCAGACGAAATCCGGAGTGCGACGGAAAATGCCATCCGGCTGGCGGCCTGATTCGACCTTTCCGGTTTTCCTCCCTCCTGAATATTACCCGGTCCCTCCGTGGACCGGGTAATATTTTATTCGCTGAACACCCCCCTCTTTTTTGCCGGTTTTTTTATATAGTTTGAGCGGTTTCCCGCCCAGCCGGGATTTACGGTTCCCGGTTTGAGCTAATGAATTCTATTTTGTTTTCGGCAAGGCAGCTGACGGGCGGCCGTCGACTTCGACTGAAGCCCGCATTCCGTGACGAAAACCACCAAGATTTTGGGGTTGCAATGGCGGTCAATTTATGGGCATATTCTCATTATGATTTAGGCGAGAAGCTTTTTATGATCGAATTTCGTTGACAATATTTCGGCTAATCTATACAAAAACCAATTGGTTTTTCTGTCTGAAACGATCAATAAGTCGATCGAGCTGCAACTCATCGAAAGAGCGATTATCAGGAGACAGCTATCATGGCAAGCGATGTCAAAGGTTCGGTACTGGTCGTGGGCGGCGGTATCGCCGGGATGCAATCAGCTCTCGATCTGGCCAATTCAGGCTATTACGTTTACCTCCTCGAAAAATCTCCATCCATCGGCGGGGTCATGTCTCAATTGGACAAGACCTTTCCCACCAACGACTGTGCCATGTGAATTATCTCGCCCAAACTGGTCGAGGTCGGCCGGCACATGAACATCGAGCTTATTACCTATGCGGACCTTGAATCGGTCGCAGGCACTCCCGGGAATTTCAAGGTCAAGGTCAGAAAAAGAGCCCGCTATATACGGGAGGATTTGTGCACCGGATGCGGTGCCTGCGTCGAAAACTGTCCGGTTGTCCAGCAGCAAGTCCCGGTATCGGACGCGGTATCCAAATAGACAAGCGGCCCGCACGTTGAACCAACCGACTTTACAACAGGAGTTTGGTGAATGAATGTCGCACAGGCATTAGAAAAACCCCAGGTCGACGATATCGACTTCTTGGAACTGGATCGGATCATCGAAGAGGATTTCGGTAACGATAAAGAAAACCTGATCATGATCCTTCAGGCCATTCAGAAACAATTCAATTACCTGCCCCGGCCGGCACTGACTTATCTGGCAACCAAAATCGGGATGCCGCTGAGCAAAATATACGGCGTGGCGACTTTTTACAGCACATTCAGCCTCGAACCGCGCGGCCGGAACATTATCTCGATTTGCTTGGGAACCGCCTGTCATGTGCGAGGCGCCGAACGGGTGCACGAAAGAATACACGACGCCTTGTCCATCTGTGACGGCGAGACAACGCCCGACATGCGGTTCACTCTGGAGTCGGTTCGCTGTATCGGCTGCTGCAGCTTGGGACCGGTCGTCAAGATCAATGAGGATATGCACGCCCGGATCGCATCGGACAAGATCGTAAAAATTTTGGAGCACTACGAATAGACCGCATATGGGGCACTGACGATGAAAATCCAGTCGATCGATGACTTAGAACTGATCAGCCGCGAATACGGCCAAAAGATTTACGCGCCTGACGATCTGAAGGTCAATATCGGGATGGCGTCCTGCGGTATCGCCGCCGGCGCCCAGACGGCCTATGAAACGGCTGTCGAGGAATATTCCGGCAAGAACGGCGTTGACATCTGTAAAACCGGGTGCATCGGCTTCTGTGAAGTCGAGCCGCTAGTGGAAGTGCTGTCCGTCGGCAAACCCCGCATCATGTACAAGAAGGTAACGGCGGACAAGATAAAAGATGTCATCGAGGGATACAAAGCCAATGATTTTGACTTGAAAATGATTCTGGGTCAAATGAAGGACCCGCGCAGCCTCCTGGAAAACGAGGTGGCCAATCCGCTCGACGGCGTCGAACCGATTGACGGCATCCCGGTCCTGGAAGACATTTCTTTCTATGGCGATCAGGTCAAAGTGGCGATGCGGAACTGCGGTTACATCAATCCGGATGCCATCGAAGAATATATCGCCAGGAAAGGATACGTCGCTTTTCTCAATGCGCTCAAAGAAATGAAGCCCTCCAACATCATCGACGTCGTCAAGGCTTCGGGTTTGAGGGGGCGTGGCGGCGGCGGGTTCCCAACCGGGATCAAGTGGGCCACCTGCGCCAAACACGGCGGCGAGCGTATGATCATCTGCAACGCCGATGAAGGCGACCCCGGTGCTTACATGGACCGAAGCATTCTGGAAGGCGATCCCCACAGCGTCCTCGAAGGCATGCTGATTGCGGCAGTGGCCATCGGATCGCATCAGGGTTCCATATACGTTCGGAACGAGTATCCGTTGGCGGTCAAGCGCCTGGTCACGGCCATCAAACAGGCCAAAAATTACGGTCTACTGGGTAAAAATATCGCCGGTACCGATTTTTCTTTTGACATCAAAATTTCAACCGGAGCCGGCGCCTTTGTCTGCGGCGAATCCACCGCCCTGATGGCCTCGCTCGAAGGCAATGTGGGACGGCCGCGGGCCAAATACATCCACACCGTCGAAAAAGGTTTTCGCGACCAGCCCTCGAACCTGAACAACGTGGAAACGTATGCGAATGTACCGGCCATCCTCCTTAAAGGGGCCAAATGGTACGCCCAGATGGGTACCGAGCACAGCAAGGGGACCAAGGTGTTCAGCCTGGTGGGGAAAATTAAAAACACCGGGCTGGTCGAAGTTCCCATGGGCATTTCCCTGCGGGATATCGTCTTCAAAATCGGCGGCGGCGTGCCCAAGAAGAAAAAATTCAAAGCCGTGCAGACCGGCGGACCGTCCGGCGGCTGTATCCCGGAGCGTTTTCTCGATCTGCCGGTCGACTATCAGAAACTGACCGAGGTGGGTTCCATCATGGGCTCCGGCGGCATGATCGTGATGGACCAGGACACCTGCATGGTGGATGTGGCCCGCTACTTCGTCGATTTTCTCAAAGAGGAATCCTGCGGTCAGTGCAATCCCTGCCGCGAGGGGCTCAAGCAGATGCTGGAGATCCTGACCCGTATCTGCAACGGTGACGGCGTCGATACGGACGTCACCCTGCTGGAAGAACTGGGCGTCATGATGCAGCGGTTCTCTTTGTGCGGATTGGGAACCTCGGCCCCCAACCCGGTGCTGACGACCATCCTCTACTTTCGCGACGAATACGAAAAGCACATCCGGGATAAAAAGTGTCCGGCAGGCGTTTGCAAGCCGTTGTTTCATTACGAGATCGACGAGGCGGAGTGCACCGGTTGCCAGGTCTGCTTTCGGAAATGCCCTCAAGAGGCGGTTTCAGGCGAGAAGAAAAAGCCCCACACCATTGACCAGGAAAAATGCATCAAATGCGGCATTTGCTACGAAGCCTGCAAGTTTGAGGCGGTCAAGATCCTTTAATACAAGGGAATACCGAAAATGATTACTTTCAAGTTGAACGGTCAAACAGTTCAAGGCGATGAAGGCCAATACATTCTTCAGGTGGCCGACAAGTACGGCATCGAGATACCGACGCTCTGTCACCACAAGGCATTGGAGCCCGCCGGCATGTGCCGACTTTGCACGGTTGAACTGTTCGACGGTCGCAGGAGCCGTTTTGTCACCGCCTGCAACTACCCCATCTGGGAGGGTATGGAGGTTCGTACCGACAGCGAGGCGGTGCACCAGGGACGTAAGCTGATCGTCGAACTGCTGCTGGCACGCTGCCCTGAGGTTCCCTTACTGCAAAAGCTGGCCAAGAAATACGGCATCGACAAATCCCGTTTCAAAACCGAGGATGACACCTGTATCCTCTGCGGATTGTGTACCCGCACCTGCGAGCGGATCGGCGCCAACGCCATCAGTCTGACCGGTCGCGGGGTCGAGATGGAGGTCAGCACGCCTTACGGCGACAATACGGATGCCTGTATTGCCTGTGGCGCCTGTGCCTTCGTATGCCCCACCGGCCACATCAACCTGGACAGAGTCAACCGGCAACACACGCAAAAACCAACGCGCCCCATTCCCTCCGAATACGAGATGGGTCTCAAAGGCCGCAAACCGGTCTACGTGCCCTACGCCCAGGCGGTGCCCAACACGCCGGCCATCGATCGCGATGTGTGCGTCCATTTCAAGACCGGCGGGTGTAAAATCTGTGCCGAGTTTTGCGGCGTCAACGCGATCGATCACAGCATGCAGGATGAGATCATCGAACTCGATGTCGGTGCGATCATTCTGGCGCCCGGTTTCAAACCTTTCGATCCGTCAAAATTCGATGCCTACAATTACAGCAAACACCCCAATGTGATCACCTCCATGGAAATGGAGCGCTATCTGTCGGCCTCCGGCCCGACGGCCGGCCACCTCGTGCGGCCCTCCGACCACAAGGAGCCGAAGAAGATCGCCTGGTTCCAGTGCGTCGGGTCCCGCGATCTGAACCGCTGCGACAACGCCTACTGCTCATCGGTGTGCTGCATGTACGCCATCAAGGAAGCGGTCATCGCCAAGGAGCACGGCGGCAGCGATCTCGACTGCGCCATCTTTTTCATGGACATGCGGACCCCCGGCAAGGATTTCGAGCGGTTTTATGACGGCGCCCGCGACAAACAAGGGGTGCGGTTCATCCGCAGCCGCGTTCACACCATCGACCCGGTGGTCGGCGGTGACGCCCTCGAACTGCGGTACGTGAGCGAAAGCGGCGAGATGGTGACCGAGACCTTCGACATGGTGGTCCTTTCGATCGGCATGGAGGTCGCGCCCGAGGCCGTGGCACTGGCCCAAAAACTGGGGATCGAGCTGACCGAGGGCCACTTCTGCAAGACCGAGACCTTCGAGCCGGTGGCCACTTCCAGGCCGGGGATTTTCGTTTGCGGTGCCTTCCAGGGGCCGAAGGACATTCCCCAGTCAGTCGTGGATGCCAGCGCGGCGGCCGGCGCTGCCGGCGAGATCCTGGCATCGGCCCGCTTCAGCGCCACCAAATCCAAGGAAGAAATTCCGCAGACCAACGTCACGGGCGAGCGCCCACGCATCGGCGTGTTTGTCTGCCGCTGCGGCATCAACATCGCCGGGGTGGTCGACGTGCCGGCCGTAAGGGATTACGCCGCAACGCTGCAGTATGTCGAGTTCGTGGCCGACAACCTGTATTCCTGCTCACAGGACACCCAGGAGACGATGGCCTCGATCATCAAGAGGGAGAAACTCAACCGGGTGGTGGTGGCAGCCTGCACGCCAAAAACACACGAACCGCTGTTCCAGGAAACGTTGATCAACGCCGGCCTCAACAAATACCTGTTCGAGATGTCCAACATCCGCAACCATGATTCCTGGGTTCACAAGAACAATCCGGACCTGGCCACTAAGAAGGCCAAAGACCTGGTGCGCATGGCCGTGGCCAAAGTTGCTTTGATGGAGCCGCTCAAAGAGGCCGAACTCGACATCACGCCGGTTGCCATGGTTTTGGGTGGTGGTGTGGCCGGCATGACTGTGGCTCGCAGCCTGGCGCGGCAGGGCTACGAAACGCATCTGGTCGAAAAGAGCGATCGGCTCGGCGGCCAGGCTCTCAACCTTTACCACACCGCCCAGGGCGAAGCGGTTCAGGAGAAGCTCTCGACCCTCATCGGCGAAATCAGGCAGCAAGAAAATCTGCAGGTGCACCTGAACGCGACGCTAAAAAGTGTCGAAGGGTTCGTCGGCAACTTCAAATCCTCCCTGGCCGCGAACGGTCGGGAAGAAACCTTGAGCTACGGTGTGGCCGTCCTGGCCACCGGTGCGAGTGCCCTGACACCCGAGGAGTACGGTTACGGAACCGATCCGCGCATCCTGACGAGTCTCGAGTTAGACCGCCGCTTCATCGAAAACGATCCGGACCTGGGCCGACTCGAATCGGCGGTTTTCATTCAGTGTGTGGGCTCGCGGGAACCTCAAAGACCTTACTGTTCCAGGGTCTGCTGCACGCATTCGGTCGAAAACGCCTTGCAGTTCAAAAAACGCAACCCGGATATGCGGGTCTTTGTTCTCTACCGGGACCTGCGCACCTATGGTGAACGGGAGTACCTGTACAAAAAGGCCCGGGAGGCCGGCGTGATCTTCATCCGCTTCACCCTTGATCACAAGCCGAAAGTCGCTGTAGCCGGCGAAAAGATTCAGGTCGAGGTGATCGATCACGTTCTCGGGCAACCGGTCGATATCGCGGCCGACCTGGTTATCCTGGCGTCGGCCGTCATTCCGGCTGGTGATGAAACATTGGCCCAGTTTTTCAAGGTGCCGATGAACGAAGACGGCTTCTTTGTCGAGAAACACGCAAAGCTGGGGCCCTCCGAGTTCGCCACCGACGGTGTGTTCCTGTGCGGTATGGCCCACTATCCGAAACCGATCGACGAGTCCGTGGCCCAAGGCCGGGCAGCGGCCTCCCGCGCCTTGACGCTGCTGGCCCAGAAAACGATCCACACCAGCGGTACCGTGGCCCTGACAGATCCCTTCATGTGCAGCCGCTGCGGGGTGTGCGTCGCCATTTGCCCTTATTCGGCGCCGTTTTTTACCGAGACCGGTCCCAACGCCGGCAAGGCCGAGGTCAATCCGGTTCTGTGCAAGGGCTGCGGCCTGTG
>JAQAZR010000462.1:0-2730 GCA_032127235.1 Deltaproteobacteria bacterium | reverse complement strand
ATCAGGTCGCCGAAGAATTTGATTTCCAGTCCGACCCCGTAGTGGTGAACGATGTCGTGCAGCCCGCTGTGGCAGTTGTGGCATGGAGCGACCATGGTGACAGCGCCCCGGGCTTTGACATCGAAGAGCTGCTCGGCCTTCACGCGGTTGCCCTCGATACGCTTCATCTTGTATGGGGGACCGCAGTTAATGACCCCGCCACCGGCACAACAGCAGTAATTGTGCTCCCGGTTGGGGACCATCTCGACCACGTTGTCGCAAAGGGCATGGGCGACATAGCGCGCCATTTCGTGCAGGCCGCCGCCCCGGACCACGTTGCACGGGTCATGCAGGGTGATCGGTTTGTCGTATTTCTTGGCGATTTTGATCCGGCCCGACTTCAGGAGGTCGTAATAAAACTCGATCGCGTGCACGATCGGTATCGGCGGCATGCCCCAGCCCAGCCAGCGATTGCCCATGTCATAGACCGAGCGGAACGCATGGCCGCATTCTCCCATGACGATACGCTTGACTTTAAGGCGAAAGGCGGTTTCGAAATGGGTGCGCTTGATGCGTCCCATCAGCTCGTTGTCACCGGAGAACATCGCCATGTCGCTGTTGTCCCATCCCATGGTGGCCGGCATGGTCCAATCGACACCGGCGACGTCCATGATCACGGCCGCCTGATAGATCAGCTGGGCCTGAAACTTGGGTTCGGGGGCGATGACCGAGTACATGATGTCGGCCCCCTCCTTTTCCAGGGGAATCCGCAGGGTGGGAATTTCGGCCTGGGCTTCTTCTTCCTGCCACTGGAGGGTGTCCGGCCACTCATCGCCTTTGACCCACATCTGGTTCATGGTCACCGAATGGCTGTGCGCCGTATCCTGGAGGTACAAAGGGGTGACGCCCAGGCGGTGGATGATGCGCCGCACCACGCTTATGATATAGGCGATGTCGATGCCGAAGGGGCAGTACTGGGCGCAGCGTTTGCAAAGGTTGCATTCGGTGTGGGCGATTTCGGCGGCCTGTTTGATGAAATCGGCGTCGACCTTGCCTTTTTTCTTCAGCATTTCCCACATCGTTTGCTTTACTTTGCCCACCGGTGAGAAGTGGGGATCGTTGTCGTGGGACAGGTAGTAGTGGCAGGCTTCCGAGCACAAGCCACAGTGGATGCAGGTCTCGACGTATGTTTTCAAACGGGCTCCGGTTTCGCCCTTGATCACGCTGTTGATGACTTTTTCAATTCGTTCGGGGGTCAGCCGGGAAGCACCGACCTCGATCCCTTCGTCGAGGGCCTTTTTCACTTTTTCATTTTCTTTTGCAGGTTCGGTCATGTTTGACTCTCCTGTAACGTCGGTTGATCGGTAATGGGCGATAAGCGACAGGTTATTGCCGGTGAATCTTTTTTTTAACCATAACCTGTGACCGCTGACCCGTTACCGGCATTTTTTACCAGTCGCGGGCATGCCTGACCTTGCCGAACTCGGAGCCCATGTAAGCGCGAGTGAAAGGTGAGAAGAGCATGTGGCTCAGCCGGGTGAAGGGGATCGAAACCAGCAGCACTTCTCCGGCCACCACATGCAGGACCATCATTACCGGGTAGTCGATCCACTGGTGGTAAGCGATAAAACCCGTTATAAACGGGGCCGCCACGATGGCGAGGATCACGAAGTCGGAGGCGGAGGTGACGAATTTGACTTCTGGTTGGGTCAGGCGGCGTACCAGAAAAAAGACACATCCGATGATGACCACCACCGTCAGGACATCCGCCCACGCGTCCGGGAGGGCCCACCAGCTGAAGTTCAGGGCCTCGTCTAATAGAATGACGTGTGCCAGCAGGAATATCGGTGCAATCACCAGACCGATGTGGAACATGAACGTGACAACGGTAAGAACCGGGTGCCGGCGCCAATTAACCGTTCCGAAGGGGATAATCCAGTGAAAAATCGAGCGCAGGCTGTATTTCCAGCTCATATAGGTGAAGATGAACGGCTCTTTTTCCTTGACGAGCATGAACAACCGGACCAATCGGTAGAGACAACCGCCGAAAAACAGAATGAAAGCCAGCCATGCCAGAGGACCGCTGACGAAATTGTAGATCTCACGCATATCTCCCTCTCCTAGCTTGCAAGATCGGTTACGGGTATGACGCGTCGATAATAGGAGCCGTCCTCGAGGGATCTCAAGAGGATCTTCTGGCTGTCGGGGCTGAACACCGGATCCCAGACGGCATTACATTGATGTGACCACAGTCTGTCATCGACGGCGATGGTGTATTGGCCGTTTTTTTGCACTTTGGTGGCCATGCGGTTTCCATCCGGACTGAACACCGGCTTCCAGGCCATGTCGAACGCGTCTTTCCAGACGCTGCCGTCGGCGACGATCCGGTATTTCCCATCCTGCTTGGCGACTGCCGCGATGCGGCTTCCGTCCGGATTGAAGACGAGATCCGTGACCAGTTCGTTGAAGACAACCGGCCATGGGGTCGCGTCCACGGCCACCGTCCACTGGCCGTATTTCACGGCAACGATGGCTGCCAGCTTGCCGCCGTCGGGACTGAACAGCTGATGCCAGAGCTGAGAAAACCGGCGGTCCCACACCATTTGACCGTCCTCGGCCAGTGCCCACTTGCCCTCGACCCGGACCGGTGCGATAACCGATTGCCTCTGCGGGTGGAAGACAGGCTCCCAGACGCAGCTGAAAGTCTTGTCCCACGCCTTGCCGTCCACGGCGATGGAGTAATCATAGAGG
>JAQAZR010000461.1:0-9234 GCA_032127235.1 Deltaproteobacteria bacterium | reverse complement strand
GTCGTCCGAAAATATCGCCTATTACATTGCCACCGAATTGCAATCGGCTCTCATAAATCGGCCTGTCGGCGTAAGCCGGGTCACCGCCTGGGAGTCCGACAACGCGTGCGCTACCTACATCCCCGCTTAAATTTTTTCCGAACCACGATCCGCCTTCCCACCGTGTAATCGACGGTGACACGACAGCAGCTCGTCGCGCGTTATAATCGCCGAGACCCGTTCGACGTGCTGACGGATGTTGTCGAGCCCCCCCTCTTGACGATCCACGAGAATGACCGACTTGACGACCGTCAGGCCCTCGGAACGGGCCCGTTCGATAGCCGTCACCGTCGATCCGCCGGTGGTGGCCACATCGTCGATGATCACCACCCGGTCCGACGGTCTGACATCTCCTTCGACCCAACGAATGATGCCGTGATCCTTGCGGGTCTTTCTGATGGAGAAGGCATTGATCGGCTTTCCGTTCAGTTCCGAAGCAAACGCCGTGGCCACGGCAATCGGATCGGCACCGAATGTCAGTCCACCGACACCGGTGACGGCAAGGTCCTTTATGGAATCGAACACCAGATGCCCCGCCAGAAACATACCGCGCGCACTCAGGGTCGTCGGTTTGCAGTTGATGTAATATCGACTCGACTGCCCGGACACCAGTTTAAAAATCGGCTCTTCACTGTATTGGAAGGATTTCCTGCAGAGCAATTCGATGAGTTCCTGTTTCATCGGCCCGGTTCCTCCGCCACCGACCGGCAGATGCGGGTTGCACCGGTGGCAAGAATGGCGTAGCATCCAAGTTAAAGTTGATTTCAAAAGGCGAATTGGATATATAAAAGCCTCCACCGATTTTGGAAGAAGCCGGATAAATGGGTTTCAGTGGAGGCTTTGAGCAAGGAAAACTGGAGACAGCACTCCTTGAGCTCGACCCCGTGTATACCAGCTGATTTCAAACCGGTCAATCTCAAACCCACTGGAGAGAGCCCGTGCGAAGACATGCTCACGCCCAGAAAGGCCGGCGGCCAAGCCGTCTCAACCGCCAGCTGCAAATTTTTTTTGTCTTGGGTTGTTTTCTTTCGATTCCGTGCAGTAGCGTTGCCCAGGAATCGGCGACCCCGATGACCCTGCGGGATGCGGTGGATACGGCCATCACCGCCAACCTCGATCTGCAGAGTTCCGGACAGGAGATCGAAGCCGCCCGTGCCACCCGGAAAGTCCAACAGACCAATCTGCTTCCCACGTTCAATGTCACGTATCAAGGCGTACGCAACGACAGCGGGGTGGGCGGATTTGCCGCCGGCGCCACTCCCAGCGTGGGCAATTCCTTTACCCTGTCAACCGGGTTCACGCAGCCGCTGTTTCAGGGGTTTGCCCTGATCAACCAGTACAAGGTCGCCGAGCTGGGGGTGAACGTTTCCGAACTGAGCCAGCAGTTTACCCGCCTGGAGGTGATTTTTCAGATCAAGCAGGCTTATTTCAACGTGCTGAAAGCCGAAAAATTGCTCGACGTCGCCCGCAACACGGTCAAGGTTCTGGAAGCGCAGGAGGAGGTGGCCCGCAACTTTTACGAGGTCGGCCTGACCCCACTGAACGACCTGCTGCAGGTTCAAGTTCAACTGGCAAACGCCCGCCAGAGCCTGATCACGGCTCAGAACACCCTGGATACGGCCGGTTCGCAATTCAACGTGATCCTGCGCCGGCCGGTCAACGCACCGGTGAGCCTCGTCGACATCCAAACCTACGCGTCCCTTGAAAATGAGCTGAATTACTACCTCGATCTGGCGGTTCGGAACCGGCTGGACATTAAAATCGGCGACCTGAGCATCCAGATCGCCGAAAAGGAAGTGGACATCGCCCGCAAGGACTACTACCCTTCGATAGCGCTCCAAGGGGAATACTTCAAAACGGCTACCGACTGGGCCTTGAGCGACAACGAGCAGTTCGCAAATCCCGACGGTTGGTCGCTCACGGCTATTGCCTCCTGGAATTTTTGGGAATGGGGCCGCACCAAATACGGTGAAAGCGAGAAACGCCGCCGTCTTTCACAGGCCAAAATCGCCCGGCTGAAGACGATCGATCAGGCCCGGTTGGAGGTAGAGGTTTCGTATCTAAAGGCCCGGGAATCGGAAAAGAACATCCTGGCTGTCGAAAAAGCTGTCGAGCAGGCCAAGGAAAACCTCCGCATCACCAATG
The DNA here is from genome assembly GCA_032127235.1 of Deltaproteobacteria bacterium. Classification (GTDB taxonomy): domain Bacteria; phylum Desulfobacterota; class Desulfobacteria; order Desulfobacterales; family SG8-13; genus JARFQH01. The sequence goes on along the minus strand of JAQAZR010000461.1, from coordinate 7,050 downwards.
AGCGGTACAAAGAACAAGTCGCGACGTCGGTCGACACCCTCGTGGCCCAGAACCTGCTGACCAGCACCCAGGTCAATTATTTCAACGCGCTCTACGATTTCAAAATCGCCGAGGCCTTTTTACAGAAAGCGGTCAACCTGGAAATTCTGGAATGAGAGCCGGCGAAGAGAAAACCGCCATAATCCGTCTGTTCCACGTTTACCGGCACTATGGTACCAGAACCGCCGTCGTCGATATCACCCTTGACATTTATAAAAATGAACTCGTTTTTATTAACGGTCCGAGTGGGGCCGGAAAAACAACATTGCTCAAACTTCTGTATTTGGGGGAGCCGGTTTCAGACGGACAGATTCTTGTCAACGGGATGAATCTTTCACGCATCCCCCGCCGGAAAGTTCCCTTCCTGAGGCGTAACTTCGGCATCGTTTTTCAGGACTACAAACTCATTCCGACCAAAACCGTTTATGACAATGTGGCGCTTGTTCTGGAGGCGGCCGGCCAGAAGCAGCGTCTCATCAATAAAAAGGTCAAAAGCGTTCTGCGGACAGTCGGCATGGAACAACGGATCAATGCGCTGCCGCCAACGCTATCGGGCGGTGAGCAGCAACGCGTGGCCATTGCGCGGGCGGTGGTCGGCGATCCCGAAATCATTCTGGCGGACGAGCCGACCGGGAGTTTGGATGCCGCGGCCGCCGACCATGTTATCGGCCTTCTGAAAGCTTTTCACACCCGCGGTGCGACGATCATTATCGCCACCCATGCCAAGGAGCTGATTCGAAAAGCCGGCGGCCGCGTGGTCCACCTCAATGCCGGCCGATTGGTGAACATGCCTGAAATCTGATCTTGACCGGCGCCGCAGTGCTCGAGCGGTATCCCGGACGGCAGGCAAGGAATTGACGATGCGGTATCTGAAACGAGCCTTGCAGGACATTCGGCAAAACCGGTTTTTAAGTCTGGTCACGATCGTCACCATCGCGCTTTCGATTCTGATCGTGAGTGCCTTTGCCCTTTTTTTCTTAAATGCCAACGACCTGATCAACGCCTGGAAAAAGGGCGTTCACATTATGGTGTACCTTAAAAACGGGGTCGTTGAAACTGAGGTTTCCCGGCTGCAGAAAATGTTGCACGGCATGGTCGGCGTCGAGGAGGTGGTCTTCATATCCCGCGATGCGGCGCTCAAACAGCTGCGAGAACAGTTGCCGCGCCAGACCTTCCTGCTGGACAATCTTAAGCAAAATCCACTGCCCGATGCATTCGAAGTGCATCTGCAGCCGGCCACCCGCAATTGGGAAAAAATCGAGAAACTCGCCGTGCAGCTCGAAAAACTACCCGAAGTCGAAGAAGTGGAATATGGCCGGGGATGGCTCGGTCGGTTTGCGGCCGTCTTCAATCTGTTTCGTATGGCCGGTTACGCTCTGGGGGCTTTGTTCTTTATGGCCGCCGTCTTCTTTGTCGCCAACACGATCCGCCTCGTTCTCTATTCCCGCCGTGAAGAGGTCGAAATCATGCGCCTGGTCGGCGCCGAAGACCGTTTCATCAAAACCCCTTTCTATATCGAAGGCATGCTCCAGGGTGCTTTTGGCGGCATCATCGGCCTGGCGATGTGTTTACTTCTTTTCCTGGCTGTTTCTTCAAACGTCAGCCCGGAGCTCTTCGGCGGCGCCTTTCAGATCCGTTTTCTGCCGACCAGGATGCTTATCGCAATGGTGCTGACCAGCATGATGGTGGGCTGGCTGGGATGCTTTGCGTCTCTAAAACAATTTTTTAAATAGGATCCGGGCATGCCGCAATTAAACACGGCGCCGACTTCCCGCCTCGGCATTTTATCACGGTCCACTTTAGCAATTGTATCCGTGCTGCTGACTGCACTCACGCTGCGGGCCGCAGAAATCGGTGTCGTCACCGTTGAAGATCTCAACCTGCGGCCCGAGCCCGGAACCCGGCAACCGCCGATTATGCAGCTCAAGCAAGGGACCGAGGTCGAAATCGAAGAGCACCTGGACGGCTGGCTCAAGGTCCGCCACGCCGGCCGGGTCGGTTATATTAATAACAGCAGCGACTACGTGCAGGTTTTGGGAGCGGACAGCCGCCAGAAGGGTCGACCGGACGATCCTGTCTCTGCGCAGCAGATCCAGGATTATCGCCGGGAGTCAAAAGACCTGAAACGCAAAATCGACGAAACCGAGGCCCGTTTCCAAGCGTTCACGGAACGCGAAGCCACGGTTTTGAGCAGCCTTGACGAATTGGACTATGCCATTGACCGCGCGCGTCGACGCGTCAAAGCCAACCAGGACGAACTCGCCGGCCTGGAAGACCAAATCCGGGCCAGCCGGGAACTATACAAACAATTGGTCGACAGCGTCGATGCCAATGAGGCTTATGCCGCAAAACGTCTGGCTGCGCTTTACAAACTCAATCACAACGGTACCATTCCCGTGCTGGCATCGTCCGGCTCCATCTACGAGATGGTCAAGCGGAAGAAATATCTGGAGCGGATTCTGGCCAATGATGAGCAGGTTCGCCAAAATCTGCTGGAGGAAAAGCTGCGACTCAAGGAAATCCTTGATCAACTGGATGCCCAGCAGGCTCAAAAAAAGCGCCTCAAAGCCGACATCGATGCGCAAATCAAGAAGCTGTCCCACAATCGAACAGACCGTTCGCAGGTTTTGGCACGGATACGGTCCGAAAAATCGCTGCAACTCGCCGCCATCGAGTCCATGAAGGCTGCTGCGAAGACCTTGGACCAGACCGTTGAAAAACTGGTTGCCCAGCCAAAGCCCCAGAACGCGGCGGGTCAACTCGATTCATTTTCCAATTTTAAGGGCTTGCTAAAGATGCCTATCAGCGGTAAAATAATTTGTTTTTTCGGCCCTCAGAAAGACACCAAATTCAACGTCAGCGTCTTTCGCAGCGGTATCGACATTCAAACCCAGAAGGGCGCGGTCATCCGAGCCGTGTTTGCCGGGCGGGTCCTATTTGCCGACTGGTTCAAAGGCTACGGCAACATGGTCATCATCGATCACGGAGACGGCTACTACACCGTCTATGCCCACCTGGAGGAGCTCTTCAAACAAAAGGGATATTATGTCAACACCGGCGAAGACATCGCCACGGTCGGTGATACGGCATCGATGGACGGGCCGATTCTCCATTTCGAGGTGCGCCATCACGGAAAACCACTGGATCCTATGGAATGGATCGTCAATGGATAGATTATGGATAAGGAGTTGCTGAATGACAACCAAGAAAAAACGGCATGTAAGGCTTTGGCTGGCGGTGATCGCGTCTGTGATCTTCTGGACTGTCGGAACCGGTTTCGACCGCCAGCTTTCAGCCGACAATGAAGAGACCTACAAGGGGCTGAAGCTTTTTACCGAGGTGATCGAAATTATTCAAAAAAACTATGTCGACGACGTCGATTCGAAAGAACTCGTCGAAAAAGCCATACAGGGCATGGTTCGCGGCCTCGACCCGCACTCCGCCCTTCTGCCGCCGGATGCCTTCGAAGACCTGAGCATCGATACCAAAGGTGAATTTACGGGTATCGGCATTCACATCACCATGCGGGACGGTCTCGTAACGGTCATTTCGCCCATCGAGGGGACGCCGGCTTACAAGGCCGGAATCCAGCCCTTTGACCGCATCATCAAGGTCGATGACAAACCGGTCAGTGAACTGCGCGAGGCCGTCACCCTGATGCGCGGACCGAAGGGAACACCGGTAAAGATCACCATTTTACGCGAGGGTTCCACCGATCCGATAGACTTCGATCTGATCCGGGATGTGATCCCCATTGAAAGCGTCCACGCCGGTCTGTTGAAACCCGGCTACGGGTACATTCGCATCACCAACTTCAACAGCAATACGATCGAGGACTTGGAAAACGCACTGAAAGGGCTGGAATCCGGTCCCGAACCCCTCAAGGGCCTCGTGCTCGATTTCCGTGACAACGGCGGCGGACTGCTGGACCAGGCGATCAAGGTCTCGGACATGTTTCTGGATAATGGGTCGATCCTGACGATCAAAGGACGATTGCCGCGAAACAGCAAGGAATTCAAAGCCCATCCCAACGACGTCAAACGAACCTATCCAATTGTCGCCCTGATAAACGGCGGCAGTGCCAGTGCCTCTGAAATTGTCGTGGGGGCGCTTCAGGATAACCACCGCGCGCTGGTGCTCGGCACCACCTCCTTCGGCAAAGGTTCGGTTCAAACCGTCGAGCAGCTGCGAGACGGCTACGGCCTGAAGCTGACCATCGCTCGCTATTACACACCAAGCGGTCGTTCCATTCAAGCCAAGGGCATCGAACCGGATATCGTGGTGAGAAAAAAGATCGTGGACGAAGAGGATCTCAAGGGTCCGGATGACGGCCGCCTGAAGGAGAGCGATCTCAAAAACCATCTGGAGGCCGCACCGGAAGATGAGGACAATCCACCTCCGAAAAAAGATCAGAAAAAGAAAAAATCTACTCAGCAGCAGGAACTCGAGCTCCGGCACGGACCGTTGACCGCAGAAAAACTGCAGCGCGACTATCCAGTGCAGCGCGCGCTGGAGATTTTAATCGGCTACGATGTTTTTAAAAACCTGAAGGGATAACCGACGGTCGGCGGTTTCGATCGGAATTGACGTGGTTTCCGTCCAGAAATGAGCCCTTTTCCGCAAGGACAAGATGATCAAAGACGTTCGGATTGCGGAGAAGGGCCGTTTATGGGTCATCCTTAGGTTAGCACACCGACATTGACAAAAAAAAAGCCCACCCGCAGCAAAAGCCGTAAAAAGGGAAGTCGAAAAAAATCACGCAAGCGGGGTTCTTCCGACCTCGTCCTGGTAAAAGTTCTGGCCACTCTGACGGTTTTGGTTCTGCTCGTCGTGGCCGCCGGTTTCCTCACCCATTACATTCTCATTAAAACCCGGCCACCGATAAAACTCCTGCCGCCGCCGGGCAAAATGAGACCGCAACCGACTGCCGGCATGCGGCCCTTCGAGATTTTTCCCAAAGAAGACCGCCCACCCGTTGCACCTCTGCCGAAACCGAAGCCGGCGGCGGAATCCCTGCCGAAAGTCGCCATTATCATCGACGATCTGGGGTACGACCGGCGGATAGCCCAAAAATTCCTCGATTTGGACGAGGGACTGACGTTTTCTGTGCTGCCCCATACACCCCACACGCACTTAATCGCCGCTGCCATCTTGAAAAAGGGCGGTGAGGTGATGCTCCACCTGCCGATGGAGCCGCTCGAATATCCATCGGTCGACCCCGGTCCGGGGGCTTTGCTGTCATCCATGTCGGCGGATGACCTCATCGTCCAGTTGCGCGAAGACTTGTCCGATGTTCCGGGCATAAAGGGCGTCAACAACCATATGGGGTCGAAACTAACCGCCGAGTCCGCACGCCTTTATCAGGTCTTTTCCGTCCTGAAGCAGGAAGGACTGTTTTTCATCGACAGCCGCTCCACCGCCGAAACCGTCGGTCGCCCGTCCGCCCGTTTGTTTCAGCTGCCGTTTGCCGAACGGGACGTCTTTCTCGATCACGTTCAAGACCCGGATATGATTCGGTTGCGGATCAAAGAACTGATTCAGACCGCCCGGAAAAACGGCGAGGCGATCGGTATCGCCCACCCTTCGAAAACGACCCTCCGTATTTTGGAAGAAATGCTCCCGATGCTGAAAAAAGAAGTTCAGCTGGTGCCGGCCTCTCACGTCGTCCACGTCATTTCCTGATACCCGGTTCCTCCTCTGCCCGCCAACCGATAGATCCCTTTTCATTTATATAGATATCCGACATACCGGTTGGAAAATTTTTCAAGGGTGATTACCATAACACAGAACTCGTTTGACGATTTTTCGGCATTGCCGTTTGGAGCCATACATCATGTTCAAAGTCGCCGTCGGTCAGGGAGAGGACCTCGATGCCCGCAGCGCGGTAGAAACCGCGGTTGCACACTGTCAATTTCAGCTCCGGGGACTCCGGCCACAAGCCGGAATTGTATTCAGCAGTATCGATTTCGATCACAAGCTGGTGTTGGCGCAAGTCCTGCGCCGTTTTCCGGATATTGAACTGGTCGGCTGTACTACCGGCGGAGAGTTTTCATCCGATTTCGGCTTCAGCGACGACTCGATCAACTTGATTCTGTTCTGTGCCGACACGATTGAGATCAAAGCCGGTGTTGGACGGCAGGTCTCCATCGATCCCGTGCTCGCGGTTGAATCGGCCGTCGGACAGGCCCGCGAAGGCCTGTCCGGACCGGAAACACTCTGTATCGTTTTTCCCGAGGGAATCATCGCGTCACCGGATGCGGTCATACGGGCGTTGAATCAGATGCTGCCGCCGCTTTGCCCGGTATTCGGCGGCGTACCGAGCCGACACTATGAAATTCCCGCCCCCACACTTCAATTTTTCCAAAACGAGGTGCTGGAAGATGCCGTCCCGCTGCTGCTTTTTTCAGGCCCCCTGAGGCACGAATTTGCCATCAGCAACAGCTGGAAGCCGATCGGGATGAAGGCCAAGATCACGGAATCACGCGATTATGAAATCCTGCGGATCGGAGACAAACGGGCACTCGATTTTTATCGGTATTATCTGGGCGCCCACCGGTATCCGGCTCTGGAGTTTCCTCTGGCAGTGTACGACGAGAGTGATCAACCGCATTTTTTGATCCGGTCGCCCGGTGATTACGCCGAGAATCAGGGAAGTATTTTCTTCTCGGGACCGATTTCGACCGGAACCACCGTTCAACTGACCGAGGTCACCCGGGAGCGGATCATCGCCGACACGGAAGCATCTGTGGCGGCGATGGTGAAGCGCTGCCGGGACGGCTGGCAGCCGGCGGTCGCCCTCGCATTTTCCTGCGCCACCCGCAAACAGATTCTCGGCACGCAGACTCTCGAAGAGCTCCGGATCCTCAAGAGTTTTCTGCCGGCTCCCCTCCCGATCTGCGGGTTTTATACCTTCGGGGAACTGGCGCCGCTGCAGCCGGGTGAGGGCAGCCGGCTTCACAACTGCACTCTGGTGACGCTGCTGATCGGCGAAGAAAATGCGGTGGCTGCGAT
>JAQAZR010000460.1:0-5531 GCA_032127235.1 Deltaproteobacteria bacterium | reverse complement strand
CTTTATCTGCGAGCGCTTTATCAACGTCAGCAATAAAGTTTTTGTTGTGGTTCATACGAAATACCGCGCGCTCCGCGACGAAATCGAACGGGTCTGTAATCGCCAGCGGGATGTTCCGGTCCACGGTGTCAGTGAAGCCGGTGAACATGATCTCCACCGGATCACGGACATCGATGAACAGCAACGAATCACCCTGGTTCTGCACGAGCCGGTATACTTCCTCGGGCGTAAGCCCCAACTTATGCTCAGCACCCAAGGCAGAAACGGGCAGAAGAAGCAGCAGCACTATTACCCATTTCTTCAACATAGGTGAGCCCCCTTTTAGGCCAAAGGATAAAAGGATGAAAATTTGCTTTCTGAAGTCCATTATATGGCAAATGGATACTTTTTTGTCAAAAGCAAAACGCTACAACATGTGGTATGCACCGAAATTTGCAAAGCAGCCTGACGGGATGCATCGGCGTCCAAAATGGTAAGTTATTTTTGAGCGGGCCCTAAGATGCGGCGAAGGTCCGGGACGCACGCCAAGCGCCCCGGTGATGCCCTCCGTCGAAGTCCGTTTTTTTTTAGACGGATTAGTGATCGTATTGACTGGCGTACTTTGCGTCGCTGTAAAGGCTGTCGCCGTAAAGGTCTCTGCCGTAAGCGCGAATGATGTTCTGCCCCTCCTCTGAAGCCACGAACGCGATGAATTTCGCGGCCGAGGGCTGCCCGGTCGTGGCGCCCGGCGGTTGACAGAGGCCGTGATAGGTATTGATCAGCATCGGGTCGCCCCGGAAGAGAATCTTCAGGTTGGGGAGTTCTTTGTTAGCGGCCACCCAGGTACTGCTGTCGGTCATGAAATATCCCCTGTCCGCGTCGGCCTTCTTCAGGGTGGCCATCATGAAATCGTTGGTCACGATGTACCAGTCACCCGCTGGCGTGATGCCAGCCTTTTGCCAGACCGCCATCTCCTTTTTGTGGGTGCCGGAATTGTCTCCGCGGGAAAGGAATTTCGCCCCGGATGACGCGATTTTCCGATAGGCCTCGGCTGCAGAGCCGGCCGTGGCGATACCGGCTGGATCCTGTGCCGGTCCGACAATGTAAAATTCGTTCGACCCGATCAGGGACCTGTCAATCGCCCAGCCTTCCGCCACGGCTTTTTTCTCTGCTGCGGGCGCGTGAACGAGCACGAGATCGACCTTCTTTTCCTCGAGCATTTTGAGAGATTCACCGGATCCGGCCTTGACCCAACACAGGCTGGTCCCATTTAGCCGGTTGAATTCCTTTGCCAGGGCTTCGACCAAACCCAGTTCTCCCGGACTGCCGGTTGCCAGGGAGAACCGGAGCGTTCCGGTTCCGTATACGGCCGTGCACTCATCCCCGGCGAAGCCGATTCCGGTCGCGATAAGCAGGACCGAAAGCAGTGATAGCCAACGAAGCGTCTGTTTTGGGAAAATCATTTGTCTCTCTCCTTTGTTGTCGATTTTATTCCAGAGTTTTAGGGTTCACGAAAAAATAAGTTCACAATTTTGGACGTTGAGACACCCACCTTATTCTCGCGTGAAATGATGGCCAAAAGAAATTAAGCTACTTTTCGACTTGTGTGAGCGTCAATAGGATTATAAGTGATGACGCATGACGCCGAATATGAACCTATAATGACAGCCATGACGCCGGTTTTTCCGGTTTTGGCCTATTTTTCAACGTGCTTTCATTCTACCGATAAAGCCGGCGGTGGCGGAGGTGATGCAGGTACCGCTGTTTAAGAAAGAATAATAGTTGAACAGAAGAATAATGTTGAATTTTATATCCGTTTTATTGGTTACCTGACTGTTGACATTTCATTTTGGGCTTGACGGATCGTTCGCTTTCTACAAGAAAGGAGTGTATGAGTCCCATATATTTTGATTACTACGAATCGCCCATCGGTCTGATCGAAATCGCGGGAACATCGGCAGCCGTCATCGCGCTGAACTTCGTGGCGGAAAGGTGTCGGGAACTCGCTTCCCATCCGTTGGTTGCCGAAGCCGTTCGACAGGTGGCCGATTACTTCGCCGGCAAACGCCGCGAATTCAACGTTGAAATGGCGTTTGAAGGAACCGATTTCCAGCAGCAGGTCTGGCGGCAATTGCGGACAGTGCCTTATGGCTGCGTTGCATCCTACCAGGACATTGCCAGAGGCGTGGGACGACCGGCCGCCGTCAGAGCCGTCGGCGCCGCCAACGGCCGCAACCCGATCGCCATCCTGGTTCCCTGTCACCGCATCATCGGCAAAAACGGCAAGTTGGTCGGATACGGCAGCGGACTGTGGCGCAAAGAATGGCTGCTTAAACACGAAGGCTATCCCTTACCCGAGGTCTGCCGCTGAAAACCGATCGCGACGGTGCGAGGTAGAGGGGGGTGACGGGATTTTCCATTCGGGCAAACGGGCGAAAAACAAACTCCCGGTCCAGGGAACCGCCTTCACCCGGTACCTCGTAAGCGGCCACCAAAAAAAAAGGACGATCGCTTCCATGCAGTATCAACTCGTTTTACAGTTTCAGGGTCGTGATGTCGATGATTTCGAGGACTTGATACATCTGGAAGATACCCTTATCGCCCTTCTGGATGAGCGTCATTTAGTGGAAAGCCATGATTTCGGTGACGATACGATGAATATATTTATCCGCACCGACTCGCCGGAATCCGCTTTCGATAAAATAAGGGAGTTGCTGCACCACTCTCTGCTCGACAAAACAAAGGCCGCTTGGCGTCGAGCGGGCGAAAACGACTTCACTGTCATATGGCCTGAAAAATATGAAGGCCGCTTTGAACTATAATACGATTTGCCCTAAATGCCAGACCGCGTTGAGGTTGCACGACAACTATTGTCCGCACTGCGGTGTCGACCTGCACGGACGGCAGTCCCGCAGGATTCCTCTCACCGCGGTCCTCATCGGTCTTTTGGTTCTGTCCGGTGCCGCTTTTTATCTGTACCGCATCCTTTCATCCCCCGTCTCCCGTGAAATCGCTTTTCAGATCGGCACAAACCCCTTTCCAGCCGCCTCTAAAAACCGTGCCGCAGCGCCGCCAACCGGCCAGGGAGCTTATTCGACGACAGGTGCCCTGCTAAAACTGCCGGTCGGGACGGTGACGATCCAGGACATTGCCGGTGCCTCTGTCACACAGATTCCGGCGGCTATCGTCGGCAGGGGCTGGGTGGCACTGCCGGCAGAGGCTTGTCTCGGCGGATATTCGTGGCAGTACCGCAGCGAAAACGGTGATATTCTGGAGATCGCCGGCGGCATCATCGGTGAAAATGACGCCGTGGGCATCTGGCAACTGCAGTCGGACTATCTCGTGACCGGACCGCAGCTTGCGCCGTGGAATGTTTCAAAATCCTTGCAATGGACCTCGATTGTGTCCGACAAAAAGATGACCCCCGTATTACCGATAGAAGCCGTCGATGAGCGATATGTGACAAGGATCGTTTTGTCGGAAATACCGATCGAGCCGGGTGTTTTCATCCAGGATGACCGCGTAGTGGGGTGGACTTTCGGCGGTTCGACGGCCGCCGGTTATCTGTGGCGCGGTCTCGACGGAGAAAATCTGGTTTACGACATCAGTGTTTACGATTACTACCGGTCGACCTTCGAAAACAGCCGTGAGGAACAAATTATTCTGGCCTTGGCCCAAGTGGATGCCGCCGCCTCCGATCAACTCCGGGCTCTGGCCGGGGCTTTCCTTTCAAGCCCTGTAGCCGGTGGCACAAAAGCCTTTCCGTATCTTCAGCCCGCAGCGATCATTCCCAGGATGCAGACCCTTATTGACCGTCTCCGGCAGAACGGTCAGACCATCGAAGCGGCCGACGCTTTTGACGACCGGATCCTGACTTCGGCCGGAAATGTGGCGCTCTCAATCGATGTGGTAGGGGCCACTCAGGAAGGCTACGGTTTCGGTGCTGCCGTCGATTTGATTGAAAATGTGCAGGCCGATCCGGCCGCGTTTGGTGGAACGCGTCCGGCCGAACTGGACGAAACGCTCCAAAGACTGTATCAGCAGTGGCTGACAGCATTGATTCAAAGCGGCGATTTTCAAACCGCACGGCGGGTCTACGGACGTGCCGAGGCCGGTTTTGCGCGCGACCCGCGCATTCACCTGCTGGGTGTGGAATTGGCGTTGGCGCTCTCGGGCTGGCCGGCCGCCGAGCGGCTGCTGTCCATGCAAACCTATCCCGCCGAACTTGCCAACCAGGTAAAAGTTTTACAGAATGAGATTGCGGCCCTGAAAAGCGAGGCGGGGAAGATCGTTATCCGTTTCGCGCCCGGTTCCAAACAAATCCCCGTGACAGCGGTTTTGAGCAGCGACGTTGAACAGAGTTTTGTGGTCGATACCGGTGCATCGATGGTCACCATACCCCGTTCAACCGCTCAGAAATTGGGCCTGATGAGCAGCCGGAACACCATGCGGCGGCAAATCTACACAGCCGGCGGCACCGTTCAGGCCGAGGCGGTGGTGCTGCCGTCTATTGAACTGGACGGCTGGCAGCTCGACAACGTCGAAGCTCTTGTCCTCGACCTGCCGAACCAACCGGGTGTGGGTCTTCTGGGATTAAATTACCTGCGCCGCTTTCGTATGGATCTGAACTCGGAGCGCGGCGTCTTGACGCTGGCACCGCGCTGATCCCGCTTTACGTCTCATCCGCCTGTCCGATCGGCGTTGGGCTGGTTTGTGCCGGCACATGTCTGCGCTCGCGGTCACGAGATGTGAGACTTAACGGGCGGCTTTCAATACCTCGCGGATGTCCAGTTCATGGAGACGAGCATGCTCGTCCGCCCAGCGGATGAAGCGTTCGAGCCGATCTGTCCCGTGAAAGGGGTGCCGGCCGACGCGATCGAAGTCTGAATCCGCCATGTCCGCAACGATTGCAACCGTTTCCCCCCGAACGGCTTTGAAGCGCTCGATCAATACTGTTATGACTTGCATTTGTAAATGGTCTGTGGCTTTTATCTCCACGGGATAGTGGAGCTGTCCGGAATCAGAAGCGATCCCGCTCGGAACCGACAGGGTACCGGACAGAAGCGGCCAAAAGGTTTCCAGCCGCAGAACGACCCGCCTGAAACTGAAAAAAGAAGGAGGACAACCAATGCCAGAATTGGCGTACCTGAATGGTGAAATTCTGCCGATCGACAAGGCGCAGGTCCCCATCGAGGACCGGGGTTATCAATTCGGCGACGCGGTCTACGAGTTCATCGCCAGTTACAACGGTCGGCTCTTTTACCTCGAAGAGCACCTGGACCGTCTCGAACGTTCCCTGAATGGACTCTTTTTCCCATCGGTATCCCGTGAAGCCATTCGGAAAGCGGTGCTGACGTTGTTTGAAAAAGCGGAAATTCAACGCGCCGGCATCTACATTCAGATCTCGCGCGGCGTATCGCCCCGCAACCACGCATTTCCGGATGGTGTCAGCCCCCAAATCGTAATGACCATTCGCGAAATCGAGGAAAAACCGCCCGAGTTGAGAAAAAACGGTGCTACAGCGATCACTTTGGAGGATTTTCGTTGGGGGC
>JAQAZR010000459.1:0-5204 GCA_032127235.1 Deltaproteobacteria bacterium | reverse complement strand
CAGCCGAAACCCTCGAGCGACAACGTTTCGAACTGCTGCAGCAGTCGTTTATACGCGCGCTGGTAGTCGAAGCTGCCATCCGGTGCGTATGAAAGGGACCGCTCGCCCATCGTTTCCAGAAAGAGTGAAAAACCCGCGTCGGTTTGGAGGGATTCGGGCAAGATGATTTCGCTGGGGGCAATCCTTAGACTCTCGTTGATCAGCCTTTCCAACCGGTCGGTTTCGGTCACGCGGAAGGCACCGGTGGACAGGTCAAGGCTCGACAGTCCGAATGCATCCGCGCTGCGGGCCACGGCCAGGATGAAATTGTTGGTTTTTTCTTCCAGGAATTCATTTTCGACGATCATGCCCGGCGTGATGACGCGCACGACCTCCCGCTTCACCAGTCCCTTGGCGGTAGCCGGGTCTTCCACCTGATCGCAGACGGCGACCTTGAGACCGGCATCGAGCAGGCGTGCGATGTAGCCTTGGGCCGCCTTGTGGGGCACCCCGCACATCGGGATCGGCGTATCGACATTCTTGTTGCGGGAGGTCAAAGTGATGTCGAGGATGCCGGCGGCACGCTCGGCGTCCTCGAAGAACATCTCATAGAAATCCCCCATGCGGTAAAAAAGAACCGCGTCCGGATACTGTCCCTTGATCGACAGATACTGACTTATCATGGGAGTGGTTTTCGGTGGGCTCATGATGTGCTGACATTCTCGTGCGGCGAAAAATCGGTACCGGTCGGGCCGGTTAACGGCTCGGCCGGTGATGGTACCAACGCTGTCGGTTCTCAAGCTCACCCGTGCAAGGGCCGCTTGGATTTCAGCGCCGGGCAACCCTCTCCAACGGTCAAAAGTTTCTGAATGGTCCCGTGGTTTGGGTGCCTCGGGCATCTATGGTTTATTGTCCCCGGCCGGGGGCTGCCCGCCCGGATTGGCAACAGTCGCCTGCAGGGCCGAATCGGTATTCCCGGAAGTGTCCGTCACCAACGGGTCCCCTCGTAGGGCGTGCAGTTCTTTTTCCAGCACAGCAGCCTTTTCGGTCTGCTCTTTCACCTGGGCTTTGAGGGCCTTGATCGTTTTCTTCTTTTTCAAGCCGCGGCCGATCATAAGGTAGATTCCCAGAAGCAAGCCGGCGGCAAAAAAGATGCCAAAGATAATGAGAAGTTCCGCCTCAGGCAGGGTTTTGTATTGTGACGGGATAAGGGGCAAGTTGATCGTCAAGCTTTTTTTGGTTTCCCAAAAGAAATCTTTATTTTCGTAGATTACAACCGCTACAAGCACCACAATGAGTATCCAGACGACCAATTTAACCTTTTTCATTTCCGATCTCCATCCGCTAAAATTTGAATTAATCAAGAAGATTATGCTCTTTGCCGATAAAACTCAACCTTTTTTTGCCTTCAGCGCGACCAGTTCGACGGCGCCCCAGCAGCCGATCCGGTCGCCGACGATGATCACCACCGCCTTGACGTGGTCGACTCCACGGCCGAAGGCGATGGCTCCTGAAATATCGGCCGCCGCATCGACCCGGTTGCCGATGGCGGTCGCAGCCGCATCGGCAAAAGCGCAACTGGTCGACGCGACGCACACGGCATCGGCTGCTCCCAGACTGAGGGAGTGACCGATGGTGCCGGAGGAGGTGCAGACCCCGACCGGTGTGCCGCCGCCGCCGACCCGCAACCCGATGTGACGACTCAAGGGCGATGCTCCGGCGTAAATACCCATTACCACAGGTTGCCACGTTCTGACAAAGACATCGCCGCCGTTCTCCACGATCACCTGTTCCGTTCGGGAGAGCAAATCCCGTCCCACGTGCTCGGCGATGGCCCCGGCAACGGCCGCCATCGGTCCCACACCGGCCGCCGCGGCGGCCCGCGCCATCTCCTGCACGATAAGAGGCGCCGGCTCCGCAACCCGAACCGGGGTCAATGATTCGCGAAAAATCGGCTGACGCTCGATAAAGGCCTCGATGAACCCCCGATACTGCAGGACGAGCTCCCGTGCCGCCGCCGTCAAATCGAGGTCGGCATGAATTTGTAGGTCGGTTTCCTGAACCGCAACCCTGAAGCCGGTCAAGCCGGCCGGTCGGACCCCGCGGCGGTAAAATCGGCTCTGCGCGGGAGCGGTCGTCATCGCGGCCCCCTCAACGGACCATCGGATGGGGCCGCATGTCCGCCGGGCACAGCCTCAGAAAATACTGATCGGTCATGCCGGCGATGAAATCCCGCACAATTTCCTGGTGGTTTTGTCCGGCCATGTACTCTTCGGACATGTCTTTGAGAAACTGGGTGAAGATCACCGAGGCGGTATTGCGCTTCACAAGGTCGGTCAAATATTTTTCGAACAGCATTTCGAACAGATTCCGGATCGTTTCCAAGTGGGTCTTGATTCCGGGATTCATGTAGATGCGCTCGAGATTGAAGGCCTTCAGCATCTGGAGCGCGTCAGATATCTCGTCGCTGAAAGCCACATAGGGTTTTTGATAACTGCTCTTGATGACATCCGAAACCAGATTGAAAACGATGGTGCCGTTGGTGTTTCCGAGCCGCCGGACGCACGGCTTCGGTATGTCGGAGCGCTGAATCACACCCAGGCGGATGGCATCTTCGATATCCCGGCCGATATAGCTGATGGTGTCCGTCATGCGGACGACGCATCCTTCCATGGTCATCGGGATCAGCGGACGATCCGGTTCGATCTTCTCGGCGGTCATATCCGCTTCGAGGTCGTCGAAGGTCTTGCTGCGCTGCGGTGCCAGCTGCATGTTGTGGACCTCACCGTCATGGGTCAAAATGCCATCCAGAGTCTGCAGACACAGGTTCCAGCCCTTGCCCTTGCGCTCGACCCGGTCCAGAAACTGCACGCTCTGAACGTTGTGATGAAAGTAACCGATCCCGTTGTCGCGGCAAATCCGGGACAGGATCCGCTCACCGTCATGCCCGAAGGGAATATGCCCGATGTCGTGTCCTAATGCAATGGCCTCGATGAGGTCTTCGTTGAGCCCCAGAAAACGGCCGATCGTGCGGGCGATTTTCGACACCAGCTGAACGTGCAGCACCCGGTGCGTGATGTGGTCGTTTTCGATCAGATAGAAGACCTGGGTCTTGTCGATGTAGCGGGAGTAAGCCAGGGAGTGCAGGATCCGATCCGTGTCCACCGAAAACGACGGCCGGTACCCTTCCTCTATCAAAATTTCCCGCCGCCGGCGGCGTCCTTCGGAATTCAGGGTCGCCGAAGGGGAAAGCTTCTCTTTCTCAAGCCGATCGATCTGAGCTGCGATTTTTATCAAAACCGGATCAACCCGGTGCTCATCATATATCGCCATTTTCAATCAAACGCTCCATTAAGTCTGTGTAATCGATTCCGGCGGCCCGGAAACCTTCTTTACCGTACTTCATGTTGGCCTCGAGAACAACAAAGCGGCCGTCGCACTCACAAATGTCGATCCCCACGTCATCCCAGCCGCAGTTTTTCGCCGTGTGCAAGGCCAAGGCGCGGGCGGCGGCGGGAACCGGGTCGAGACCGATGCGTCCCCCCACCGCCACATTGCTGCGGAAGTCATGCGGCGGGTTGATGCGCCAGTAAGCGTGTGCAAGCTGACTTCCGATGATCACCACCCGGATGTCCCGATCCAACGGAATGTATTCCTGGATGTAGGCCGGGTGCGATTCTGAAAGGTAGCGACGCAAATCTTCGTCGCTCTTGATGAGATAAACACCGCGACCCATGGCCGATCCGCGCGGAATCTTGGCGATGAACGGATAGGTGAAATGATCGTGGATCGTTTTTTTCTGCCGATTGCCGTAAAACACCCGCGTGCGGGGATGCGGAATGTCCAGCAGGTCAAAAAGCGCGGACTGTTTGATCTTGTCCTGCGTGCACTTGTAGGTATGGTAACTGGGAAATGTCTGCTTGCCGATGGCGTCGAACAGCTCCGCATAAAAAGTCGTCGGATAATAAATTTTCCGTGCCCCCCGGATCAACTCCTGCTCCGAGGCGGAGTAATCCGAGAAATTGGTTCTCACACCGAGCGTCGTCACATTGCGACAGCCTTTGAGGCGCCCTTCGAGGGCAATGACGTTACGAATCGGATCCATGGGGCAGCTCGACCGGCTTCGGGTCCTCGAACAGAGCGGTGATCCGTCTCATGCCGCGTTCGGTGTGGCTGCCGGACCAGTAAATCTTCTGGCAGCGGCCGCATCGGCAAAACCGCTCGTGGTTTTCCCAGACGAAGTCCGGCACGAAGTGGCGGACTTCGTCTTTGCTGACCGGTTCGGTGGGTTCGTTGCAGAGAAGGCAGCGCGAAAAAGGCCGTATGTCATGCGGTGAAAGACTCAAACCGCAAATGACTTCCTTCAGCTGGTCGAACGGGTCGTTCGAGCGGATTAAAACGAAAGAGCGTCCCTGCAACTCCCGGCACCGCCGCCGGGTGCGGGTGAGCAGGATGCGGTCTGAAACGGCCTGCGCATTCGAACCCATCGAACCGCAGGGTTCGCTGCAGGCGTCGAAACCCAGAATGCGCAACCACTTGGCCAGTTTCCCGAGGGTCTTCTCGACGGTAAAGCTGGCGGTCATGACGACCTCCCTCACCGGCGCGTCTGCTGGGTGCTCTGATAGGCCTGCTGAATCTGCTTGAACCTTTTCTCGGCCAACGTTTTGAACTCCTCTCCGAGATGGTCAACCTTGTCGGGGTGAAATTTGCTAACCAGTTCGCGGTAAGCCTTCTTTATGGTCTCTGCCGAAGCCGTCCGGTCGACACCGAGTACCGTGTACGGGTCGTTGCTGTCAAAACGAGTGCTGTCGGGTCCCTGGTCGCCCTCGGCAGATGCCTTTTCGGCGCCCGGTCCCGGTTTGGTCCCGGTTGCATGGGTTCCGCGGGATCGTTTTTGCTGCGCGAAGAGATACCGCATTAGAAACCCCAATACCACCAGATCGTCCAGTCGGCCCCAACCGCCCAGAAAATCGGGCAGCAGGTCGTAGGGGAAAAAAATATAGAACAGCGCCAGGAGAATGTATAAATATGTCATTTCCAGCAACCGGTCAGCGGTGCCCGGCAGAGCAACACCGTTTCGATCCTCATGTGCCTTCCTCTCTGCATACAAAATAACCTCGCCACACGTAAAGAAAAAAGACCGGCAACCGCCTTACCATCCCGAATATAGGTAAAAGCCGTCGAATAATCAACGAGTACCGGCAACAGTTTAAACCACTTGAAGT
>JAQAZR010000458.1:0-3070 GCA_032127235.1 Deltaproteobacteria bacterium | reverse complement strand
GAGATAGCGCGGACCGAGAACAGCGTGTTCACGGCTCGACCCCTGACCGTAGTTGTCTCCTCCCACGACGAAAAAATCCTTCTTTCCAAACGCCACGGCGCGATCGAAGAAGGATTCATCGATGCGGCTGAAGGTAAATTTGCTG
This sequence comes from Deltaproteobacteria bacterium, assembly GCA_032127235.1. GTDB lineage: Bacteria > Desulfobacterota > Desulfobacteria > Desulfobacterales > SG8-13 > JARFQH01. The sequence goes on along the minus strand of JAQAZR010000458.1, from coordinate 2,925 downwards.
ATTTCAGGGATGTTGCTGCGAAAAGGCAGTATTCGGTTTCCGGCGGGCATGATCTCGTCGGTCGAGACGTTGTCGCCCATTTTGAGCAGCACGGGTCCTCTCAGGGTTTCCGGCAAAGGCGTGAAATCCGGCAGTGGTTGGATGTTGGGCCCCTTTTCCAGTTCGATGGCCATGCGCTCGTGCGGTGCCAGGGGCGGCACGAGCATGTCGGTGTTGATCTTGATGGAGCGCGACTCTGTGTATTCCGGGTAGGGCGCGTCGAATTGCCGCGGGTCGGTGATGACGCCCGTGAGGGCCGAGACCGCAGCTGTTTCGGGGCTGCACAGATAGACCTGGTCGCCCTTGGTGCCCGAACGCCCGGGGAAATTGCGCGGTACGGTCCGCAGGCTGATCTTGCCGGTGGCCGGCGCCTGTCCCATGCCGATGCACCCGTTGCACCCGGGCTGGTGGATCCGCGCACCTGCGTGGATCAATTTTTCGAGATATCCCAGGTGAACGAGGTTTTCGAGGATCTGGCGCGAGGTGGGATTGATGTCCAGCGAGACCCGGTCGACGACCTGGCGGCCGGCGACGATGAGTGCGGCGATGGCAAAATCACGGAGGCCCGGATTGGCCGATGACCCGATGTAGGATTGATAGATTTCACGGCCGGCCACTTCACTGACCGGTACAACGTTGCCTGGGCTGCTCGGCTTGGCGATCATCGGTTCCAGCCCGGACAGATTGATCTCATCGTGCAGATCATAGGCCGGGTCACGGTCAGCGGCCAGTTCCTGCCAGACGTCCTCCCGTTCCTGAAGTTTGAGGAATTTACGCACGGCGGCATCTGACGGGAACACCGTCGTCGTGGCGCCCAACTCCGCTCCCATATTGGCGATCACGTGGCGATCCATAGCCGTCAGGCTTTTCAACCCCGGTCCGTAGTACTCGACGATTTTTCCGACACCGCCTTTCACCCCGTGGCGGCGCAGCATTTCCAGGATGACATCTTTGGCACTGACCCAATCCGGCAGCTTGCCGGTCAGTCTTACCCCCATGATTCGCGGCATCCTGAGATAGAATGGCTCGCCGGCCATGGCCATGGCCACTTCGAGGCCGCCGGCCCCCATGGCCAGCATTCCGAGTGCGCCGGCAGAAGGGGTGTGACTGTCCGAGCCGAGCAGTGTCCTTCCGGGCACGCCGAAGCGTTCCATATGCACCGGATGGCTGACACCGTTGCCAGGCCGACTGTACCAAAGGCCGAACTTGCGGCAGGCGCTGCGCAGAAAAAGATGGTCGTCGGCATTTTTGAAGTCGGTCTGCAGCAGGTTGTGATCGACATACTGGGCCGAGAGTTCGGTCTTGACTCCCGGGATCTGCATCGCTTCGAATTCGAGCATGACCATCGTTCCCGTGGCGTCCTGGGTGAGGGTCTGGTCGATTTTGAGACCGATCTCCTCACCGGGATGCATGCGTCCCTCAACCAGGTGGCTTTCGATAAGTTTGTGTGCGACTGAGTATCCCATGGTGTTCACCTCCTTATACCGATTCTCTTCCGGGTACCGAAAAGAAGTATGTCTGCGGCCATGGGAACCGGATAGTTGCAGAGGCCGGCGTTGATGTCGGCATCAGAGTCCCGATCGGTCTCGAGATTGGCTTCCACCGCCGTCTTGTAAGCATGGGCCCTATTTAGCAGCCCCTTGGCCGCGTAGCAACTCAGAATCCAGGTCAGCTCAAATACTTCGGGTATGTCCGACTGGCGATAAAAGGTCACCTTTTCCGGGTCCAGTCCGAGGGCCAGCCAGGTAGCGGCCACTTCGTAGACTTGTCGGTCGAGGTTTTCTGGCACCTTGACCGTGGTCAGAGCGTGGTAGTCGGCAATGAAATAGAGCGCTTGGCCCTCATCGACCACATCGAGCGCCGGCTTGATCATCCCGAAATAGTTGCCGAGATGGGGCGCTCCCGAAGGTTTTATGCCGGTCAAAATAATCTCTTTCATTTTGGGTACTCCGGAACCGCGTCATCCGGCGACTGGATGGCAGGCTCGATGGGGGCACAGGAACTGGAAGGGTTTAGTACGAAAATAGAATCAGACCCGCAAATAGAAACTCGACACTCAGAACCCGGAACCAGTGGCATCTTAAGGGCCATGAGCGTTTAGTCGCTAAAATCGATGGTATCCTTTAACTGACAAAACTGACTTGACCGACTCAACAGCGCCCAAAATGTGACGTTATTTTTGTGTGCACCCTTAGGTCCCGGACGGTTCTTCAGTCGCAAAGCCTGCGCCTGAGCCCGGCACGTGCTTCTTTCCAACACTGACAGGCGCTGTGATGCCAATCGCGTTCTTACCACGTTTCTTTATGGCAAACATGGCTTTGTCGGCCAGGGCAAGCAGAGCCGTACGATCGGCGGCATCTTCGGGAAATGTTGCAATACCGAAACTCGCACTGAGCTGCACCTCGAAGCCCTGGCTGGTGAGATAGACCGTTTTCCGCATCCGGGTCTGAATTTCCCGGGCCTTTTTGGCGGCCTGCTTTTTCGTAAATCCGGGCAGTGCGACGACGAATTCGTCGCCGCCGTATGCCACCCCGAAAGCCGGTTCGATCAATACGCTTTGAATGGTAGCGGCCACTTCCTGAAGTGTCCGGCTGCCGTTTAGATGGCCATAGGTGTCGACGACATGCTTGAAATTATCCATGTCTAAAAAAATCAAGGAGAACGGCATTCCCGATGCTTCGCTCTCTGCAATCAGATCCGCAAGGGCTTTATACATGTAACGGGTGTTGTAAAGCCCGGTCAGGTTGTCGAGGATCGACAATCGACGGAATTTTTCCTCACTCTTGCGAAGTTCTTCTTCCGCCAGTTTCTTGGCCGTGTTGTCGACGATAATCCCCTCAATGACCGGCTTCCCGTCATCGTCTTCAGTCAATCTCACATTGAACA
>JAQAZR010000457.1:0-4750 GCA_032127235.1 Deltaproteobacteria bacterium | reverse complement strand
GTAGAGAAAATGGCGCGAGTAACAATACCAAAAATAAGCCGGCACCGAGACCTTGCCGAAGCATTCTGATACAGCGGATCATGACGTAGCTTCAGGCTCGATCACGGTTTCGGCTTCGGCCGCCTCTTCAGCCGCTTTTTTCCTGGCCGCCTCTATCTGCCCATCGAGCAAGCGGTCCGCGGGCAGTTCGTCGATCACAATTTCATAGCGGCTTTTCAGCTCCTCCAGGAACGCCGCGTTGAACTGTTCGCGTTTTTGCGAGTGCCAGTCCTCCAGCACCTGGGCCTGCACTTCTTCGAATACCGGCGGCGGCGCTGCGAAGTGGTCGTAAACGTAAACCAGGTGTACGCCGGAGCCGGACAGCACCGGACCGTGCCACTGGCCCGGCTCGAGTTCCATCACGACCTCGGAAAAGCCGGAGCCCAATTGCCGCCGGATGTCCATTTCGGTGGCCGAAGCGAAGTAACTCTGCAGCATGAAACGGTCGCCCAGTTGTGAAATTTCCTCTCCGGGTTCACCCTTTTCCCTCAACCGGGCCAGGGTTGCTTCAGCATCGACCAGGGTAGCTTCTTCGCGTGCGTCCGGGTCGAAATATATGTGGCTGAAGCTGATCATGTCGGGGGCCTGGTAGACCTCCTGGTTTTCGGCAAAAAACTGCTCAAGTTCACCCTCTGCCGGCTCCTGCATCGAGGACAGGTCACTGGTCAAAAACTCGAGCTTCTGCGCCATCCGGCGCCGCGTTACCGGGTCGTCCTTGTTCAATCCCATTGCAACGGCCTGGCGATACATCACATCCTCCTTGATGAACTGCTGGATCAGACCGTCAATTTCCTGCCGGCTGGGCGGGCGGTTCCAGCGGCGTTCCCACTCGCTGATCATCGAGTCAATGCGGTTTGAATCCACCATGACGGTGGTATTGCGAAAATCCTCTTCCGGCGCGCCAAACACGGCGTAGGAGCCGTAGATAGTCGCGCCGAGGATCAAAAACTGTATCAACGGCTCTTTCAGAAGCCGGGCCAGAGGGTTACTTATATGCATTTCCATCGGCCTCTCAAGACCTGAATTCGTTATTTACGCAGGGGGCATATCCTAACAAAAAAAGGGTCCACTATGTCACTGCGGTTAAAAGCCTCTAATGATCTGTTATGCATCGTCAAACTGCCCGTCTACGAATTTGTGAAGCACGCTCGCAATCAACGTTTGGTAGGGAATTCCTTCGGATAATGCACGTCTTTGAATTAGATTGAGATCTCTGCTGGAAATGCGAAAATTGACGCGTTTGTCTTTCCGAAAGGTCGCCTCAGCAAATTTTTGATGTTGCCTGAGTGTAGCCAGCTTTCCAGGAACGGATTTCACATTTCCGCTTTCGCAGGCATCCAATATCTCTTTCTCTTCTTTGTTCAATCTAGCCATCACTTTCTCCAATGTACATTTTTGTTGCTTTACGACTGGGGATTATGGTTTTTAGAAATACGGTCGAATCAGACTCAACATAAGGCACCAGATAGGCGTATTCGTCAACCAACACTACAGATACATATTCTCCTGGGTATTTCGATTGATTTGGATGCTCAAAAACATCCACCTCAAAACCCTGATGAATATAGAAGGCGATGTCCTCGAAAGAAATGCCGCGCTCAGTTTTGAGTCTTTCATTTTTCTCAGTATCCCAATCGTAATACTTCATCCGAAAAGTGAAGCAGAATGTGTGCCGTTTGTGCTCATTTCGGGACTGAGTATCCCTTCAAAAAAGGCGGCGCTGGTCAGAATTCGTATCCGAAGGTTTCGATATCGTTGCGGTAGTAATGGGCGACGGCCTGCCGGGTTTCATCATCATAAAAATCGGCCATGCTCCGCAGCTGGTTTTCACCGTTCATAAACAGCAAATTCCGGATTTTTCGCCTCAGGTCGCGTGATTTTTTATCCGACCTGTTGCGGTGCTTTAAGCCGGAATCAACGATGCCCAGGCATTCACATATGTGGTCGAAATCCTGTTGAAGGTTTTCGAACCGGCCAACGAAATCCACCAGCAGATTACCCTTCTGGTCGTGAAGCATGTCGTACTGCGGCATGACATGGCGATACTGGTCGTCCCAACCCGGTTTCGGCAGCTTGTTCAGCACGAAATCGCGAAAGCTCCGGTGTTGGAAATAGTTCCGGTAGCGGTACTCCGACAGGATTCTGGCCCAAGGGTTGCGTACGAAGCTGAATTTGAAAAAGCCCGCAAAGTCTTCCCGGGACAGGTATCCACCATCAACATATTCGGATGCGGAAAGGTGCGCCAGTTTCTCGGTTCCGCAGGAGGGGTCGGCATTAGCCTGTAACAAGAGCACATCCCGGTCCGCATCCCAGTCCAGTTTCAGCAGATCCATGAAAAACTGCTCGACGCTCTGCCCCCCGGTTTTCGGGATGTGTACGAAAAGGCAGTTGTGTTCGCGGCAGATCATTTCGTCAATTATGCACGGAGCTCTTTATCTGCGGATCAGAATCCACTTCTGCTTGTGAATTTTTTCTCCCTTGAGCAACTCGACATTCAGGCCCCTTGCTGCGCACACCTGCTGAATCCATTTGAAACTGTGCCGGCAAATTCCCGCCTCATCCGACTCATGTGAACGTCCGATCCAGATGTCTCCCTTGTAGTCGGGTCGAAAAAGTGCCGGCGACTTGAAAGAGGTCAGAAACCGGGCGCCGGGACGGGTGAACTGCACAAATCCATCCAGCATTTTTTCAATGTCTTTCTTGGGGGCGTGGGTCCAGATTGAATGGGCGTGAAAATAGTCGAATGTTTCACCGAAACCGGAAAAATCATATTGGTCGTTGTGCAGAAATTTTGGTTGCTTTTCCTCGAACAGACCCGGCTCAATCAAGTGTTCAACACCGGCATTAAACATGAAGGTATTGGGCTCGACACCGAAGTAACATCCGGGGCGCAGGAAATTGATCATCCAGTAACCGCCGCAGAGTGCGCCACAGCCGATGTCCAGCAACTTGTCCGACGGGTTGAGACCATGACGGATCAGGGATTCGAGTTGCGCCCTGCCGGTTTTCTCAAACCGCTTGATACCACAACCAATCTGGGTAGTGACTTGATACAGCGCTTCGCCACGTTTTTGCAGGGATTCAGTTGGGTTGACCGGGTTCATTTTAGCCTGTGCCAGCGATTTCCTTCAGAGCCCGAGTGTACCATTGAAGGCCCCGCAAGCGGGTCGAGCCTCGGCGAAGATTTTACTCCGGTACCCCCTCCTGATTTCCAGGTCTGTGAATGGAGTATCGTCGTTATTCAGATGGTATGATTTACACACCATGTCACAGCCGTTGCGATTCCCGGATTTTTTTGTTATCGGTGCACCCCGATGCGGGACGACATCGCTTTGCCGATACCTGACTCGCAACCCGCAGGTTTGCTTTTCGCGACCCAAAGAACCACATTATTTTTCGAGAATGGACCATGTCCCCTCGCCGGATGAACTGAATCAGGATTACCTGGAACGCTTTTTCAGCCACCAGGAGCCTTCACATCGGGCGACCGGAGAAGGATCTGTTTCCTACTTGTATCCGCCAGGCGTAATAGATCGGATAAATCAACTCAATCCGGAATCAAAGTTTATTGTGCTGGTGCGTAGCCCGCTGACCATGTTGCCCTCCTACCACTTGAGGATGCGATTTCTGCTGCAGGAGGATCAACCCGATTTCAGCACCGCGTGGGAACTGGAAGCTTCACGATTAAATGGAGAAAACCTGCCTAAGACCTGTCTCGACGTCCGCCTGTTGATGTACAGCGAAGCCGCAAAATTCGGGGTGCAGATAGGGCGTTTATTCAATGTGGTAGGGCGGGACCGCTTCCATGTGATCGTCTTTGAAGATCTCAAGGCCGACACGCTTGCCGCGTATCAACGCACCCTGGAGTTCCTGGGTGTGGATTATGACGGCCAGACAGAATTTGAAAGGCGGTTCGAGAGCCAGTTATACCGCTTCCGCTGGCTGCAAAGGTTGCTTTTCAAGCCTGTAGTGAGCAACGGTAAAATCGTCGACACCTTGCAGCGACATTCCAGGAAATACAATGAGGACGGCTCTTTACGTCCCAGCCTGATTACAAAGTTGACTGGCCTGAACAAGATAGCCATGCAACCGGCGCCAATGACGCCGGCAATGGCAAAAATCGTGCGTGAAACATTACAACAGGATGTTGCCCACCTTTCTGAACTGATCAACCGGGACCTGGGCTTCTGGTTCGACGGAGTTTAAGTACCCGTCGGTTTTCCCCGGTACGATGCAGTACACTAGATCCACAAGGCTCTTAATGAACGACAGTATCCCTCTGTTTGGGACAGGCTTGCAGGAAGCAGCCGTAATCCTTGATTTCCTCCAGACGGCAACTCCAGCGTAACTGGCCGTCATGTACCGTCATGTCAGGACATCCGTCACACATGTTGGTGCGTCCATCCGGCAGTACATCAATCGGCTGTATGATCATGAATGCCTGCATGTAAACAGGATCAAAAAACGTTGAAGGGGACTTGATCAGGCTTGACAGGTAACGCTTTGCGATGGCCCGGGCCCCACGATCCACTAACGAGAAAAGGGACATCGTCGTGCGGCCCATGCGGGTGCTTTTAGGTGGCGCATAACTCATCCAGGTTCCTTTGAAGAAGTGATGACCGGCCTGGGCGAGCTCCATTGCCTTCGGGCCCACGTATCCAAAACCCCGTTTTTTACTGGCCAGGCGGGCAGCGAGCAGCCACTTGGTGGA
>JAQAZR010000456.1:0-9781 GCA_032127235.1 Deltaproteobacteria bacterium | reverse complement strand
CACGGCGGCTCCGCCAAAGCAGTATCCCATGGCCACGGCATTGCCGGTATTGGCCCCCTGAGCTTGGGCCGTTTTCAGTGCCGCATTTAACAGGGCGCGCATTTTTTCGCGGTCTTTATACAATTCACCGGTGTGCTGGCGCTTGTCTTCCATCTTGGTTGGCCTGACGCCGGCTCCGAACAAGTCGACGGCAAACACCGTATACCCCATCTCCGCCAGCATGTCGGACCGTTTGACTTCATAGTCCGTCAGCCCGTCCCAGTCATGGACCAAAAGGACCAAGGGAGCTTTGCCGGAGGCGCGGTTATAATATCCCTCATAAGAAGCGCCATTCACCTCGTAGACAACTGACTTACCGGCAGCAGCGGCCGTGGAAGACAGAGCCAATACCAAAACAAAAGTAAATATGGTTTTCATTTGACTCCCCTATGGATCGATTTTGATGAAGTGTTCATTCAACAAATTAATTTTCTGCCGGAGTAAGCCGCGTCCCGTCTCTGGCGGGATTCGCAGAATGACCGTCTGAAGACACGATGAAGCGCTTAATCTCCAGAGAACCCCGTCTTCGATTGATCCAGCGAGAAAAACATTTGCGGGTTTAGACTGAAATGGGGTTTCTAACTGCTGGGTCACATTCGCTATAGATACAATGATAGGAACGGATGCTTAAAATGCAACAGCTGCCGATACGAAGGGGAAAAAATTTAAGTCTCAATTACGATGAGCATCATGTCAATTGATGAGAGAGTTTCCGAACCATTTTACCAAGAAAAAATGTCATCCTGCATTGATTACCTATCCACCGTGCTTAAATTATAAACTTTCAGCAGAACAGTGTTGATCCTATGTTAAGCGTTTTTACGCTAGGTGGGATTGAAAGTACAGGGTTGTAACATCCTATTGAGTTGCAATCAAAGGATGCTTTTCTTCAATTGGGCTCTAATAGCTTCTCACCCAACGGGTTATGTTGGTTATCACAAGTTCTGGTAAGAATTGTTCTCAGTTTCATTCGGTTGGAACCTTTGAATCGTTAACCCAGAACCCGGAACTGATCAGACGCGGCAAACTTCCGGCTTCGTGGACGGCTTGATTAGGATTCTGCTTGACATCATTTTTACGATTTGCATTCTTCTCTTTCCTGTTGGCGCTGTTCAACACCTCAGAAGCGCCATCTGCGGCGGCTCAAGACAATCGGATGGTTGTCTGTCTGTTACCTTTGGAACATGCGGACGCAGAGCAATTGGTCTCTGTACTGTCCCCCCTCCTCTCACCCAACGGCACCATCACCGCTTACTCTCCCACCAACACTCTCATCATAAAAGACAGGGCATCGATTGTGCAGATGCTGATAAAAGCTGTGAAGGGAAAGCCAGATCTGTCTGAATGCGACAACTGGAAACAGCCACCGGGTGGCAATTGAAAGACCGTCGACAAACCGAACACTCGAGGTTACCAAAGGTAGGGCTCGTTGCGCATCGAGGAATCGTGCCGAAACCTGAAGGGTAAAAGCAGTTGCCCGCATCGGTCGCAGCAGGCATCCTGGTCATCGAAATTTGATATGGTAATCCCCAGGAGTCTGACTTTCTTTTCCCCTGCTGCGGTTTTCGATAGCAGCGGTTTGACATAATTCATGATAGTTGCGGCGCTTTCCACGGGCTCCTCAACCGTTATGCTTCTGGTGATGCTCTTGAAATCGAAATATTTTACTTTCAGGGTGATTGTCCGACCCTTGGTTTCACTCATAATCAGTGAATTTTCCACTTTGAAAGACAGGTTTTCCAGTATCTCGCCCATCTGATCGATGTCGTCGATGTCCTCCGGCAGGGTTGTTTCCTTGCCGATCGATTTTCTGACTCGATCGGGTTCGACAGGCCGGTCATCCAATCCGTGGGCGATGTCGTAATAGTAACCGCCTGTCTTCCCGAACAGCTGAATTAAACGCGTCTTTTCAAATTTTCTGAGATCGGCGCCGGTTTTGATCCCGAGGCCGTGCATCTTTTCCTCGGTGACCCTGCCGACCCCAAAAAATTTTCTGATCGGCAAATGCTCGATAAATTCGTCGGCGGCCTCAGGCGGAATGACCGTTATGCCGTCCGGCTTATTGACGTCAGAGGCCACCTTGGCGAGAAACTTGTTAAAGGAAACACCGGCCGAGGCCGTGAGCTTGCCGGTTCGTTCGTAAATCTTCTTCTTGATCTCCCTGGCGATAAGAGTGGCAGAACTCATCCCTTTGCGGTTTCGAGTGACATCAAGAAACGCCTCGTCTAAAGACAGCGGCTCAACGAGGTCGGTATACTCACAGAAAATGTCCCTTATTTGAGACGATACGGATTTGTAGACGTCAAACCGCGGCCGAATGAACACAGCCCCCGGACAGAGCCTGTGAGCCGTTGAAGAGGCCATGGCCGAGTGGATGCCGAATTTGCGGGCTTCATATGAACAGGCCGCGACCACCCCTCTCGACTGCGGCTCACCTCCGACAATCACCGGTTTTCCCTTCAGCTCGGGTCTGTCCCGTTGCTCGACTGAGGCATAGAAGGCGTCCATATCGATGTGAATTATTTTGCGGATGGGTGGCATCTATTGAAAATATTTATACCTGAAGGATATAATCGATTTTATCGACTAAACGCGCATGGCCCTTAAGCCACCACTGGTTCCGGGTTCCAGGTTCTGAGTTTCGAGTTACCCAAGTTTCTATTTGCGGGTCTGATTCTATTTTCGTATTAAAACAGTAGTGACGGCAGTGGCTGAAGATTACGGCTTCTTCAGGGCTATTCGAGATAATCCTCACCAAAGACTTTCCGTCCGATAAAGAGTCTGAGGTCTCTATCGGGTTGCTCATTCACGTCGCCCGGCCATATCATCCTCTTATTGACGATCCTGCCGGAAATCCTCCCCTTTGACACCAAACACCGGCTGCAAATGGGGCTCCTCGTATCCCCGGTTTCCGAGCTCGCCACGATAGTATTGATCGATCCCACCGGTTCACCCCGAATCGAGACGCCGCAAATATTGACGCAGCCGCAGTCCAGCTCGATCATGGCCATGCCGATGGCATCAGGGTGCTTCATCACAAGCCGGTTGCAGATATTTTTCAAGGCTTCCATTCTGATAAGATCTGATTTTTCCATCTTGACGACCTGATCCCCGTCGATTGGTTTTTAAAATTGGCGAGACTATATTTGCGTATTGTTCAAATTTACGGCTTCGCACAGTTCTGCGGTATTTGCCCCGCTTCTATGCGCCGGATGTTCTCCACAACCCCCTTGACGATCCCCTGCATGGAAAGATCCGTCGAGTCACCGATATGGGGTGTGGCCATCACGTTGTGGCTGAAGATGGGATCGTGCGGGTCCGGGGGTTCCTCCCAGAACACATCCAGTCCGGCGCCGGCGATGGTGCCGCCGGCAAGGGCCTCTTCCAAAGCCTCACGGTCCACCAGACCGCCCCGGGACAGGTTGATGAGATAGGCAGTGGGCTTCATGCACGAAAGGGTCCGGCGGTTGATCATCCCGATGCTCCGGGGTGTCACGGGAAGACAGAGAAAAACGAAATCCGACTGTCCCAGCAACTCAGGCAGCTGGTCGGCTCCGCCCGTCCAATCCAGACCCAGTTCCGCTTTTGCCGATGCCGGGTCTCTGTTTTTAATTCCGATGATGCGCACGCCGAAACCTTTCAACCGCTGGATCAGGGCCCGCCCGATGCCTCCGAGACCCACCAAACCGACGGTCCGGCCGCCCAGCGCTTTCCCCTGAGGCTGTCCGATCTTACGTGCCTGAAGGCTCTTGGCCATCCCCCACACATCCCGGGACAGACCAATCATCAGGTAGATACCCAGTTCGGCCACCGAATAGGCGTTTCCGGAGATGCCGGTGGGCACATTGGCCACAAAAATCCCCTTTTCAGCAGCCGCCGCAATGTCCACGCCTTCAAGCCCGGCACCACATTGCTGGATCAGTTTCAGCCGGTCAGCCCGGGATATCAGTTGACGGGTGATGGGGCACATGGTGGGGATCAACACGTCGAAGCCGACCAAACTTTCCACACAGAACTGGCCGGTGGCCTTAAACCGGTGCTGCGGCAGCTCTCCCTGGATGAGCCCCAGGAATCCGCCCCAGGCGCTCTCCGGTGCGGCAAACAAGATGTTCAGCATGCGATTATTCCTTTAATGAACTTGACCAAGTGCATAGAAGAGTTGTTAATCAACAACCAAGTGAAAGTGTAAATAGGATATTTTTTGATACCACGGCCCGTTGGTGTAAAATCTGTATTTGGATAGCTTCTTTTCTTCGATGATGTGTCTTGCGACTAAATATGCGTCGATAATGTATTCGGAGTCATCTTTTGTAATTTCTCCGATGTTCTTTATATCTTTTTTAGGGAAAATCACATAGTCAAGCCGGGCTTCGGGCAAAGGACTACTAATAGCTATTGTTTTGTCTGTTTCGAAAACAACTGAGGGAATAAAGCCAGGCAATTGTTGGATACCGGCTGACGCAAGAAGTCCTGCCAATTCTTTCTTGCTTAAATGAACTCTGCTGTGGGCAACCGACAAAAATGATCGGGGCTGAGATTTCGCGAATAGATATCCTCCAACCACAATCCCTATCGACAAGAAAAGTGCGGGTATCAAAAAAGTTATTAATTTTCGCATGATTACCACTTCTCTAAAAAAATCAAAAAATTTTTAAATTGTACTGCGCTGGTAGATTTAAAAATTATCTCACCGCTCTCATTTTTTGGGGTTTTTTGATACCACAGATCGCCTCACCGGTTTTTGATTTGACACGAAATTTCGGATGAGGGAATAAGGAGAATTTGAAAATTCCCGTGGGAGGGCTGCCAGCCGAAAACCCCGGCGAAGGGACGACAGTTGGAGATGACGTAAATCACCGCTGGATGACGACCCGGAGACCCAAAGGTCTATCGCGATAAGGAAAGGAATCGCATCATGATGGTTCATACCGAAATCAAGATTCGTGGATACCACCTCGACATGTTTCGACATGTGAACAACGCCCGCTACCTGGAATTTCTGGAGGAGGGCCGCTGGGCCTTTTTCGACGGGAACCCCGGATTCTTTTACCGGCTGAAAGGCGTGACCTTCTTCGTGGTCAACATCAACATCAATTACCGGCGGCCGTCATCGCTCGGAGATGTGCTCGACATCCAAACCCGCCTGTCGAAGATCGGCAACACCAGTGGCGTCCTGCGTCAGGAAATCTTTGAAAAGGGAACCGGGGGGCTGATCGCCGATGCCGACGTCACTTTTGTCATTGCCGACGCCAAAACCCAAAAACCACTGAACCTGAACGAGCAATTTAAAGATGTGATCGCCGATTTGATGTCTTAATCACCCGAGTCGCCGAACAAATTTTCCACTATCGAAGCCGAATGGCATAACGGCGCGAACAAAACGAAGCCTATTCCCTAAGCGAACAAAGCGCCTCGCTCGGCAAGGAGCTCACGAAGCAAGGACCGATGGCACCTGTTCTCGTCGGCGCAATAACATCCAACCGAGAAATTGGTCTGCCGTGATATCGCTGCGAGAAGATCGAGCAACCGTCTCCTTTCCGTCCGGTTCATCTCGGCACGGTATTTCCTGGCAAAGGTGCGCCAACTCTTTTCATCATCGACCGCTCGCCCGACTTTGAGCAACTCCTCACTGGGTGCGAGATCGGGAAGCCAGACGTCGTAAAAGTTCCGCGAGGCGAGCTCGACCTTCGGAACCCCGCGCGGCGGTCGCCTCACCGTCCCGATACGCAACCCCTCCCCTTCCAGGCGCGGACTTCCAAGACGGACAACATGGATGGACATTTTAGTCTCCTGCTCGTAAAGCGAATCACGGTTTCGGGCGCTTCGCTGCTGTTTTTTTCACGGGTCAGGCGCCATCCTCCTGAGAAAATGGGTGGACGAACCTGCCTTTCGAGAGGGAAACCTGGTGTGGGGGCGCGTGGTGGCAGATATCCCGGATTACTGCCGGGAACTGATCGAGGCGCTTTCAGACTGATTGCGTATCGCGCGGCGCATCATGCCGGCGCAGAGGGAGCTTCAAGCTCTGAAGCTGCCGGCAAGGAAATATAAATACAGCGGAACACCGGTCGCCGAGAATCGAACGGCGACCTTATTTCTGACTGCTTGCCTGCCGTTTGAAGACTTTTTTGCATCGACCCCATCCGCGGGCCCACAGGTAGGCTATTTTGCGTAAAAACGTTTTGAACGGCTCCTTGGGGTTGGTGATGACAGTGTCGTTTTCCTGCTGTTTCAGGATCTTTTCCATCGGACTTCTGTAGATGTCCATCAGTTTCACTCCATTAAACACCGGTCACAATTCGGCCGGTTGATTTATGTCGCGGCAATGATCCGGTGGGCGCACCGGGTGCCTTTGGCCGCGTCCCATTATTCTCCCGTGCCGACGCAGCCGACTCAACCCCCTGGCGGGTCTTCAGTGCGCGGCGGTGCCGACGTTTTGTCGACTTTCTTGCTGCTCCAGGGATTCAACCGCTTTTTTGATCGTTTTGCGAATCTCCTTCAGCTTGAAGGGCTTGGCAATGAAATCAAAGGCGCCCTTGGTCAACGATTCCCGGGCCAACTCCAGCGTGGCGTAGCCGGTGATCATGATGACCTTGATCCGCGGCGATTTCGCAAAAACCTTTTCCATCACCTGGATGCCGTCGATCTCGCCCATGCGGATGTCGCTGATCACAATATCAAAGTCTTTCGTCTCCAAGCGCCGGAGGGCCACCGCCGGATCGACAAAGGTTTCCACCTTGTGGCCGTCTTTCTCGATGAAGGCCTTGAGACGTTCACCAACGATCGGCTCATCGTCCACAACGAGTATCTCACAACGGGTGCTCATGTTTTTCTCCTTGGTTTCGGGACCGGCTTATCTACCACCCCCGCATTTAGGCTAATTCCTCGACGCCCGCACGGCTTCGACCTGACTGAGTCCTGGCCTCTGGACCACCAGCATGGTTTTCTGGACCCTGCGTCTCTGACGATAGGCATGAAAGACTTTCAGCAGGATAACCAGGGCGCCACCAATGCCGCTGGCGAACAGGAAAAACTTGCTTGTAATGTTGAAATAATAATCCCAGTCGGCCGGAAAGTCCAGAAGACTCAGCTGCCGCAGATACACCGGAATGGCGACGATCCGGCTGAAGACGCACAGGAGAATGATCAGGCTGGTCACCACGCGGATGTATTTTTCATTGACCACTTTGACGCCGTACACCCCGAGATGAATGCCGACCAGCGAGCCCAGATACAGCAGCATGGTCAGGCGCAAATCCACAAAGCCCTGGTAGGCATAACTCAGGGCGCCGAAAGCCCCCATGAACAATGCCAGGAAAAGTTCAGTCCCGGTGGCCACGGCGGTCGGCACGCCGAAGACGTAGATCATGGCCGGCACACCGATAAACCCGCCCACACCGATGGTGCCTGCCAGGTAGCCGGTGGCAATGCCCACCAGCATCAGTATCCAAAGGCTGACCTTGGTGTCGGCCACGGGGAAGTGGATAACGGGCGGCAGGTGCAGCCGGTTGAGGTATTCGGCGATCTTCATGGACGGCCCGCCGCCCCCGTCTCCGTTGCCCCTGGACTTGAGGATGTCGCGGAGCATGGATACCGCAACAGCCGACAAGATCGTAGCGAATACCAAGCTGATGTACAGGTTGGCACCGGCACCCTTGGCGGCCCCGTGACTGTCGCCTCCACCTTTGAACAGGTAGCTGTTGATGGCCACCGCAATCTGGATCCCGATGATGGCGGTGACCAGCACGTACGCCGCCAGTTTCTTGTCCACATTTCCGGCCGCGGCGTGCTTGCGGGAGCCGACCATGGCTTTACCGAACTTGTGGGTGATGTTGCTGGCAACGGCAATGACGCCGTCCACTCCCAGATTCATCATGCCCGGCGTCATGAAAAAAGCCCCCCCGCTTCCGATGAAACCGCTCAGGATGCCGCCGATAAACCCCAGCAGGACCACTTGCAGCGCTGTAGCCAAGTTGATGTCGATAAAATGCATTGTGAGCAATTCGTGCATACCCCCTCCCGGACACTTTTGAACCGTTAATCTAATCGATGTTGATAATCTTCAATGCCAGTCCCGTCACCGTACCGTAAAGGTAGGCGATGAGAGGAATGAAGAAGATCATGAAGACCGAAGCCACCCATTTGTAATGCTGGTGAAAAGGACCGCTCAAAAAATTTTTGACCGCTTCCTGGTGCGTGAAGACCACTCCGAACATCAGGACCAGCAGGGCCAGGAAACCGACCAGGGTGACCGCCTGGCGTTTGCCGAAGAGAAATCGCGCTTTGAGTTCGTCGGCAGTGATCACCGGTGCCTTGAGCCGGTCCCGAATGCTCAAGGCCAGCTCCCGGGTCCTGCGGGTGCGGGTCGAATGTCCTTTGGACAGGAACATGTCGCCGATGACCACCAATGCGTAACGGCCGTTGCCCTGCACCTGTTCCAAGATTTTGTCGGTGCCGCCGCAAATCGTATGCCGCCCGCCGCAGCGTCCCCGGTTGACCAGTTCTTCCTCGGTGAGCCTCAGGCCGCCGTCGTCTTCGGCCGTTGCCGGGCCATCATCCTCCACTCCGCCGTCATAGGGAACCGGACATTCCGGGCGGCTGAAACCGCTGTCCGCCACAGTGCCGGGATCCTCCGGATCGAACTGTAATTCTCCGGGGGGAACTAGACGCAGAAGCTCCACCGCCGCCCCCCAGCGTTGGGCCAGCTGGAGAATCTGCTGAAAATTATCGGATTTCGGCTCGAAACGCTCCTGAACCCACAAAATGTTGGTTTCGGCCATGGTGCATTGAATCTCCCGGCACCCGGACAGATCGGCCAGCACCAGAGGAATATCTCTGCCGAGCGCTTCATCGTGTGGCGGGTAGGTGACGGTAACGACCCCGCTGTCGGCCTGAACCTGTAAGTCGGCTCGTTGAGTGCGCTCGTCCAGGGCCAGGCGCAATTTGGCCTGGGAGGACAAGTGGAGGTCATCCAACATTTTCATGCTGGCCGGAGTCGGTTGGAAATCAGGCAGCTCCGCCATGGCGCACACAATTCCAGCCGCGTTGGAAAGTCCGATGTTTTCAAGATTGAAAAACACATCGAACTGGTTGAGATCACTTTTGTCCACTCGGTGGATGGTATGAATCCAACGCCCGACATCCTCATCCAGTTGCAAGAGATAGTTCTCGGCTTTTTCCGGCGTCATGTGCAGCATTTGCGCCGCCCTTTTGATGCGAACTTCCTGGGGCGCCGTCAATCCCACCCGCAGTCTGTGGCTGATCCCCGGCAGCAGGAGATGCCCGGCTCGGCCGTGATAGATGAAGTCGCCCTGGCGAGCCTTTTCGCAAAGAGCGTTCGTCAGAAACGCAAGGTACAGCTCCTTCTCCCGGGCCAGTTTTTCGTGCATACCCGGACTCTTGATGATGGACAATTCAAGCCGGCCGACCTTGATGCCGGCGACCCGCGCCTGATCGACCAGATCCTCGCGGGAAACGACCGGCCAGTTGGTCTTGCGGGCCAGTGCCTGGGCCAGCTCCTCCCGTCCGCTCTGATACAGACTCGAAATCATTACAATTGCCATTTTGGTTCGCCTTCCTCCTACAGGTAGTTGATGTGGTCCTTTTCTCTGACTTGAATGATCTGACTCGGAACCAGGTCCTTGATCTGAAGCATCAGGTGCTCGCAGGCCCCGTTGTCCGCGCCGAAAACCAGCACATCGATGCTTTCGTCCTTGACCAGGCCGACAATTTCCTCCTTCAATTC
>JAQAZR010000455.1:0-2895 GCA_032127235.1 Deltaproteobacteria bacterium | reverse complement strand
CCAGCGAAGGTGGCCGGTGAGACGAATCGGTCCGGCAGGCGGGAGGGAGGACCGGAAGGTAGGGAATCAGTTTGACGTTTGACGGCACCATCGGATTGTAAGCGTTCACCCCGTTATTGAAACCAGTTTGATGACGAATTGCTTGAACATGGCTGCCGCCACCTCGCGGCTTTTATAAAAAGCCAGTCGAATACCCTAACGCCCCAGCAAATTTCATACCGCATTTATAATAAATTTTTATACAATAATTTTAGTGTTTTATAAATACAAGATGATGCGTGTAAACTGTAATACTGAAATGTATTACATATCCGTCTGAAAAACGATTCCTATTAAAGAGGATCACGGTACCGGTTGATCCAGAGGATTAGCCTGTTATTGCGGGAATCGAAACGCCGGTCGTCATCAATGAAAATAAATGCCGCTATTGATGACAGACGGCATGGGGATCGCCTGAATGCCGATCAGTCTGCAGCCAAAAGGCGCGACACTTTTTCCTCGAGTTCGGCGTTGTCAATCGGTTTGACGCAGAACTCGCCGGCTCCCAGTCGGATCGACTCCCGGGCGGTTTCCACGGTGGGGTAGCCGGTCAACACGAGGGTGCGGATAGCCGGCGCGATCTGTCTTATCCTCGCCAGGACGTCGATACCGCTCATTTTTTTTAACTTGATATCGAGGATCACCAGGTCGACGGGGTTTTCGGCAATGAAGTCGAGTGCCGGCTCTTCATCGGTGAAGGGGAAGACGGTGTGACCGTTTTCTTTGAGCAGTCTGGCCATTAGGCGCACGGCGTCGGAAACATCGTCCAGTATGAGAATCCTCGCCATCTACTGCCTCCTGACAGGGTATTTAAAAAACTCTGTGAAACTGAAAAGGCATCAGCGCCGGGACCGGTCGCTCACGGACTTAATCCGATCCGAAAACAGCTTGGCACACGTCGGGCAGTATTTATGGTGCGTCTTGACGTCCGGGTGGGCGACGGTTCTGCGGTGAATATGCTCGAGGAATTTCGGGGTGGCAAACAGCCTGCCGCACCCTTCGCACCGCTCCAGAGGATGCTTGCCGATCACCTCATCGCGAATTGAAATGGTTCTGACATTTTCCAGGTCTTCGACTTTGATCACCCGGGTCGGACAGATGTTGGCGCAGGTGCCGCATCCGATGCAAAGATTCTCTATGGGCACGACGAAGTTCTGACCGTTGCGCTGCTCCATTTTCAGAGCACCGGGGCCGACGATCTCTTTGCAGACACGGATGCACAGCCGGCAACGGATGCAGCCGTCGGGCGGGGAACCGACAGCGGCGCCGAAGGATTTGGCCAAAGCGATAATGGTCTCGGCCTGCGGCGCCATCTGCAACAGGTTTTTGAACGCCCGGGTCCTGGCCCTTTCCACCAATTCCCCCGTGGTTCTGATCTCCATGCCATCCTTGACTTTGAGAATGCAGGACAGCATGGCCATCTTTCGCCCCGAGGCGCGGCCCGGCACCTCGACCGCACACAGTTTGCACGAACCTGAGGGCTTGAGGGCGGGATGGTAGCAGAGGGTGGGGATACGGATGCCGTTTGCTTTCAATACTTCTATAACGGATTGGTTGGCTTCGGCGTCGTATTCCCGGCCGTCAATGGTGATGTGAATCATCGATTATCTCCGCAAAGATGAATCTGGAAATTTGACACCCGGATCTTGAGGTACGGTCAATCCAATCCGGCATCATGCAGATCGGCGATATAGCCTTTCAAGTGATGCATTTCGTCATCGAGCGATGTCAAGCGATACTCGACCAGATCGCTGGCCGTCAGCATGCCGATAATCTTTTCATTTTCGATCACAGGCAAATGACCGATACCGGCCTTGAGCATCACGTTCATGGCCGTATCGATCTTGTCATCGGACTTTGCCGTAATGAGGTTTGCCGTCATCGCGTCGCCCAATCGGACATCGGCAAACGATTTGGTTTTGTCCCGCAGATAGGTCCGCAAGACATCCCGTTCGGCAAATATCCCCACTGGCCGGGTGTTTTCGGTGACGATCAGCGCACTGACCTTGTTGGCGGTCAGCGCATTGATGGCGTCGTCGACAGTCCGGTCGCTTTCCATGGAAAAAACCGATCGGCGCATTTTTTTCAATAAGTCTGATACGGCCATTGTCATGATCCTCTCGGGTTGACTGATGATCCGAACGGTGCTTTGCCCCGGTTATAATCTTCCAGAAGGCGCAGGCAATCCTGGGGAAAACGGTGCGTCCCCTTGCCCACCAGGCTAACCTCTACCAGGGCATCGGGATCGTTGATGGTGTTGTCCGGATCGGTGATGAGGCCGTGCAGACCGATGTATTCATCCATGTAAGTTTCCCAACTCTCGTCACCGGATCGCCGATAGATTTCCACTCTCTGACCACGACGAAAAACCATCTTGCTGTCTCCTCGACTTACTTTGATTGGCTCGGGAAGTTATCCGTGGTGATTTTGGCACTCGAGTGCCGCGAACACGCGTCACAAAGCGCTCGGGCACCGGCGGCCCGGGCCACGGTCTTGGTCCGCCTGCGAACGAATTCGAGATAGCGGGCCGGTCCCAAGACCGCCCCGCAATCTTCGCAATACAACAATTTCTGCCGGTTTAGAATCGTCCCGCACAGGGACAGAATTCTCTCATCGCCTCGATCTTCCATCCGCATGGCACCGGTAGGGCAGTTGGCGGCACAGGCACCGCAGGCAATACAGCGCTCGGCGGTTATCCTGAAATCGGTCTCCACTGGATGATCGAAGTCGAAATAGCCCATCTGCAGCGCGTTGACCCCCATTTTGTCGCGGCAGATCTCCACGCATTTGCCGCAGCGCAAGCAGATATCGCAGCGCAGGCAGCGCCGGGCTTCTTCCCGGACGGCGTTTTCCGGG
>JAQAZR010000454.1:0-3331 GCA_032127235.1 Deltaproteobacteria bacterium | reverse complement strand
CCGACCTCATTCGTGAAAAAGTCTTCTTTGAGTGCTGGGTATAGATTCGAAATGATAAAGAGCATTTCGATTTCGCCGACAAGGGCTTGCATGAGAATTGTTTCCTCTTTGTCCAGATGATCCAGAGGGAGGATACAGGCCGCCACAATGGAAAGGTTGTCTTTAGCGTCGGTCACGATGATGCAGCCGGCGACAGGTTTGCCCTCGACAACTGCCCTGTTGCCGATGTGCGGGTCTACGACCGGATGGATGTTGCGAACTTCCCAATGCTCGACGATCGTTCTGAGACTGCGGCGGTCGATAATCCGTACCGTAACCCAATCGACGTTCATCATGCCCAGAATTTTGCCGCCGAACATGCTTAGAAGATCCTTGAACTGCCGTCGGTTCTCGGGCAGCCGGTTCAATCCGGAGAATACGGAGCGGATTCCTTGAAGTTGAACGTTGACGGTGCCAATGTAGCGGAAGGCATCCGTGAGTCGGTCTGCCATGACAGATCTATCGGCGGCAAGTCGCAGCAACCGTTTTTTGTAGGCGGTCACGGCAGTGCGGTATGCCCTGGAGGCCAGGTAGGCCAACGCGAACAAAACAAGGATCAGGACCGTTTCGATAGCATTTTCTTCGAACACGAACCGATTGAACAGCGCAATTCTGCGGGGACCCAGAAGCGGTGTCGCGGCGATGAGCAAAAGCATGAAGCCGACGACAGCAAGAAAGGCGGCCTTCAGGTATCTCAGCGTTTTGATGGGGTCTTTCGACACGATCGATTGCTCTGTATGTGTTCGATTGACAAGTCGGTTTGAGTGCCGTGAATTCAGCCGATCTTGGGTTTCAATCCAGGCATTAAGAAATGACACCGTGTTTAGTCTGCCTTGATTTGGCTCCATTCATTCCGATATATTTTAATGATCGAACCGGCTACGGAAAATCGGTCCTTGTCCGATCTTTGCGTAGGGGGAAATGGTATTCTACTGTCGGTTTTATTCCTACACGAGTGCTTGCACTGTTTAGAACTTCCTGGTGGCTTTATCAAAAGCGTCGGAAACCTCATGGTAGCTCTTTGCAAATCCGCTTTTAACATCTTCCCATGCGTTGCGGGAGCTGTGCTTCAGACCGCCGTACCACTCTGCGGCAACGGTGCGCTGTTTCTGGAGTGCCGTCAAGGATTCCCTGGCTTTCGTGCGCGCGGCTTGATCCATTACTTCTCATCAAAGTTTCATACAATTCCGTTTATCGGTACCAGAGGATGAGGTTCGCCTCGATGGGCACGAGGGCCCCCTCTAAGGCCGGAACGATGCGCGGGGTATAGTCGCCGGCCGGCCTTCGCGCCGGTATGCGGGCGTTGTATGAATACCCCGGCGTGGGATCCGAAACCGCCTCGCCGCGGATCATCGGGTGGATATCCGTTTCTTCTCCCTCCCGGGGCTCTGCACAGAGTTGAACCCGGATAGCGTCCGGCTTGAGGCCCGGCATGAAAACCGGCACCTTGAACGTAAAGTGCCCCTCTTCTTTCTGAATCTCGAGATCGCCGAAGCCCAACCGGGGCCAGTGAGCTTCCAGGGACTTGCGCCGCTGGCAGAGGAGGACCGCCTTGCCGGCTCGATCGGCAGTGCGATCGCGGTAGGCCAGAGCGGCCGGCAAATACAAGCGTTCCACGTATTCGCGGACCATGCGGTTGGTGCTGAAGCGCGGCGTGAGTTCGGCCATGCTCGCCCGCATACGGTGCACCCAGGCCCTGGGTATGCCGTCGGGACCTCGATCGTAGAAAGCCGGGATCACCTCCTGTTCCAGGAGGTGGTAGAGTTGTTCGGCCTCTTGGGCATCCCAGGCCGGGTCTTCTCCATGTTCCCGGCCGTCTCCGATTGCCCAGCCCACTTCCGACCGGTAGGCCTCGGCCCACCAGCCGTCCAGCTCCGAGAGGTTCAGGCCGCCGTTGACCAGCACCTTCATGCCGCTCGTTCCGCTGGCCTCCCACGGCCGGCGCGGCGTATTGATCCAGAGATCGACTCCCTGCACCAGGCGCTCTGCCAGTGACATGTCGTAATCCGCAAGGAAAACGACGCGCGACCGGATGTTTGCTCGACGAATGAAGTCGGACCAGGCCTGGAAAAGGGCCTTGCCGGCCGCGTCCTGCGGGTGTGCCTTACCGGCGATGATGAGTTGGGCGGGACGCTCGGTATTCCGCAGCAGGCGTACCAAACGCTTCGGGTCGTGCAGCAGGAGGTTGGGTCGCTTGTAAGTGGCGAACCGGCGGGCAAATCCCATGGTGAAGACATTGGAATCAAGATATTTCTCGGCTTCGAGCGAATCTTTCTTGGCGGCCCCCAAGGCCTCGAGCTGCCGGGTGAGCCGCTCGCGCGCATATTGAACGAGCTGGCGGCAGCCCTCGTTGCGAAAAGCCCAGAGGGATTCATCCGGCACGCCCTTGATAGCGGTTTCGATGGTGCGCATATCGCCCGTCCAGCGCTTTTTGCCGCAGGCTTCGTGCCAGAGGTCATCGGCTGCGGCAGAATCCCAGGAAGGCATATGCACGCCGTTGGTGACATGGGTGACCGGGACCTCCGTTTGCGGCCAGCGAGGAAAAAGGGGTTGGAAAATACGACGGCTGACCTCGCCGTGCAGTCGGCTGACGCCGTTGACCCGACCCGCACCCCGAATGGCCAGGTAGGCCATGTTGAAGGGTTCCGTCGCATCGTTTGGATCCCGGCGCCCAAGAGCCAGCAGCCCGTCGAGCCCGACGCCGAGCTGTTCGGCATATGTTTCAAGGTACTGGCCCGTGAGGGACGGGGAGAAGCGGTCGAAACCGGCTTCTACCGGGGTATGGGTGGTGAAGATGTTTCCGGCCCGTGTCGCGGTCAGTGCCACTTCAAAGGACTGTCCGGTGTCCTCCATGCACGATCGCGCTCTTTCGAGGACCGCCAGCGCCGCGTGGCCCTCGTTGAGGTGGCAGACCTCGGCCTCGATGCCGAGCAGCCGCAGCAAATGCCAACCTCCGATGCCGAGCGCAATTTCTTGCTGCAACCGCATCTCCGGCCCGCCGCCGTATAATTCGGCCGTAATGCACTGGTCGGCGGGGCTGTTGGCCGGGTCGTTGCTGTCCAGAAGGTACAGGCGCACCCGTCCCACTTTGGCTTCCCATACCCGAAATCGCACTTTGCGACCGGGGAAATCCAGCGCCATTCGCAGCCACTCGCCCTCCGAATCCCGCACGGGCAGGATCGGCAACTGGCTCGGGTCATTGTACGGGTAGAACTCGGTCTGAGCACCGCCGGCATCGATCACCTGGCGAAAGTAGCCCTGTTGATACAGCAGACCGATGCCGACAATCGGC
>JAQAZR010000453.1:0-4987 GCA_032127235.1 Deltaproteobacteria bacterium | reverse complement strand
GTCGTATGCCCGCTCTTCAATGGCCTGGCGGGCTTGCGCCAGGACGGCTATTCCTTCCTGCTGCAGCCGGGCGATCCGTTCGTTGTAAATGCCGTGTTTTTCCAGTGCCCGGATCCGCGGCCCGAGCAGGGCCCACATGTCGTGGGCCACCCTGTAGTTCGTGCGGTAAACATAAGGCCAATCGTCTATAAGGTATCCTTTTCCATTGGGATGCGCGTCATCGGCATTGAGAAGCAGCAGTTTCCAGCCCAGCACCGTGTCCGAAAGCGTCAACTTCCAAGGGGTGCCGGGTTCCAGAAACAGGGAAGATACGATGGAAGACCAAGTGTCGAGCCGGCTGAAGCTGTACCGAACCGGCCTGGCTTCCCTCCGGGCGTCGATCAGCTGATACTTGTTCATGTAGCGGAATGTGCGGGGTTCGAGAAGGTTGAAAATGACGCTCTGCTTGCATCCGAACATCACCAGGTCGGTTTCCATGTTGGTGCGTTGAACCTTTATCCGGTAGGCATTCTTTCCGGTCTGCTTTTTATCGATGGCCCAAACCACCTGACCGTTTTGAGGATCGAAGCGGTAGGCTTCGATGACCACTTTGTCCTGTACCAGCTTACTGGTGGACACCCCCTTGAGGAAAAACATTCCCATGGCGTCCACCATGCTGTAGTAGTGCCCCTCACCCTGGAAGGCCATGATCACGGTTCCCGGGGCCGGTTGATCGGGAAACAATTCGCCATGCCGCAGGATTTTCGCCCGCCCGGTGATCGTCGTAAACCCATCCCTGGGGAGACTGCCGTCGTGCAGCTGCGGTGCCCGGCTGATGGTGTCGATCAAAACCGCAACCTGGGCACTCTGGCGTTCAGCAAAGCGACTGTCGACGGTTTCGGGCCGATCGCCCGGTGTGCCCCACAAAGGCCTGGCGTCGTTTACCGTCACAAGCGTAAATCCGAGATAACCGGCCAGCGCACTGACCTCGCCCCCAAGGGGCGGGCGGTCGAGAAAGTAGTTTTGCCATGAGCCCAGACGGCTGGGGCGCAGTGTGTCGCGATACAGCGACGGGCCTGATTCGGCGGTCGTCAACCCCTCGGCACCCTGCCGGAGGACATCGTCCAGGATCCTGTAGCTGGCCGTCCGGTTGACGCGCGGCCGCAGCGGATAGAGCCAGCCGTAATTGAAGGCTCCGAATCCGTCCCCGTGGCTGGAGAGGTGAAGCGAAACGATGGTGTCAATCTCCATCGATTTGGCAAGACTGCGAAATGACTTCGCGCTGCGGATGACTCTTTCCTGTCGTTTGGCGTCTGAGGCGATTCGACGGTATTCTTCGAGTGCCCGGGGAATCACCTGCTCGATGGCCGCCGTCTCTTCCGGCAGGAGATCGCTGAGATCGGCACGCCAGAGAATCCGCCGCAGGAGCCTTCTCTCCCGGGCCAGCTCCAGAATGCGGGTCTGGTTTTCGTCTCCCTTGCTCTCCAGGCGCAGTCGCATGAGTCTTCTGGAAATGACATCCACCTCTGTTTTGAGGGGATCGCCGACAGCCTCGAGCAACGCCAGTCCCAATGGCCCTTTGCCGGTCGAATGCGCTCGCAGATAAGCCGTGACGCCCTGCTCGTGGACCTCCTCCAGCATGGCCTCTGCGTCACGGCTCTGGTTGACCGTATTCTTGAGCCTCTTTTGTATATCCCGCAGGTCCCTGCTGCGCAACCGGACACTCCAGATCATCTCCCGCATGCCGGCAAGGGTCTGGGCATGACCGGCAGTGGCCAGAAGCAGCACCGAGCGGCCCGGCGGCGCGCGCTTGAGTCTTCGGGCCAGATCGAGCAACGTGCCGATCCCGACGGCTTCGTCGGCTCCGGGTGCCATCCCCGGCACCAGTGCACCCGTGTCGTAGAACGCCTCTACGACGATCAGTTGATCCTTGAGTTGCGGATCCGCTCCCGGAATCACGCCGTAGACGTTCTCGGCCGTGGCCTCTTCCCATTCGATTGTGGACGTCAAACGGGCCGTCCGGGCAACCAGACCCTCCGGCGCCGTTTCGAGGTCGCCAAAAACCCGGTGGGCCGTATCGAGGTCCATACGCAATCGCGGAAATGAAATGGGCGTCAGCTCCAGCGCGTCCTCGTAACGCATTTTCGGCGTCGTGTCGCGGTCGAGATAGATCAGGGCTGCGGCCCCCAGCGAAGCGGCATGGAGCCAGTTCTTCCCCGAATCGATGTCCATCAGAATAATGGACCCTTCCACGATTTTTCCGTTGAAGTGATGCAGCTCGCCGGCGCCGACGTAAACCAGCGGCCCTTGAAGGCCCTCGGCCGGGATGGCCTGGGGCGCGATGGCATTTAGCATGACCGGCTGCACGGCAACGTTCAACTGCCGATCCGGTAAAAACAGGTTGCTGTTTTGGTGGTGGATGACCGGCACGGTAAAGAGCTGAGACCCGATCGATTCCAGGCCCAGCCGGGTGAACCGGTCCTTGATGAGAGCGGCGGCGGCGGTGCACCCGGGCGTACCGGTGCTGCGATCGCCGAAAGCGGCGAATTCCTGAATGTCGGACGTAAAGAGATCCGCCGACGGCGGTTGAACAGCGGCGGCAGCGGAGGACATGGTGATAAGTGACAGCAGAAAAACCACCAGCACCGTCAGCGTCGTCTGTGCGGCCGGTCGATTCTCTGGGGCGTGCGAACGGCTCAACAAGGGTAAGCCAGGCGGAAATAGGAATGTAACGCAAGACGGCATTGTCAGTTGGTTCAGCGGTTGATGGTCTCTGTTCAATGTCATCAACTAAAGGCCTAGTATACCCCCCTTTGGAAAAGGGGGGCCAGGGGGGATTTCTTTAAAAAATGGATCATTCTCTGACTCCGATTGTTCCCAGGGATATGGACAGTTCCTCCCGGTTTTCGATTTTATCGACGCGTCCGTCTCGAATCCAAACAACCTGGTCCGATACGTTCAGCATCTTAAAATCATGCGTGGCGGAAATTACCGTTACCACGCGCTCATCACTCAGATTTTTAAGCAGGGCGATGATCTCTTCGCCCGTGCTGAGGTCGAGGTTCCCGGTAGGCTCATCGGCCAGGATGATCGCTGGATCGTTGGCCAGGGCCCGGGCGACCGCCACCCGCTGCTGCTGTCCGCCGGAAAGCTCCGAGGGTTTGTGCTGAAACCGGTCACCGAGGCCCACAAGATCCAGAAGGCGAATACCCTTTTTCGCCGCCTCGTCACTGTTCATTCCGGCAAAGGTCATCGGCAGTGTCACGTTCTCAAGGGCCGTCATAACCTGGATCAGATTGAACGTCTGGAAGATGTATCCGATCTTGCGGCATCGCAGCCAAGCCAACTCGTAGGCGTCCAGTTGGGCGATATCCACCTCGTCGATGAAAACCTTGCCGGATGTCGGCTTGTCCAGCCCCCCGATCATGTTGAAAAGGGTGCTCTTGCCGGACCCGGAGGGGCCCATAATGGAAATATAATGGCCGGCCTGGATCTCGAGATCGATTCCTTTAAGTGCCTGGACATCAACCTTTCCCAGTTTAAAGGACTTGGTGACGTTGGACACCCTGACGATGTTGTGTTTCTCTCGCTCCATGTCGACCTTAATTATTCCTAATGCTCTGTGCGCATCGCCTCCACGGGCTGCATTTTTGCGGCCACTATCGCCGGATAAAAAACGCCGACCAGGCTCAAGAAAAAGCCCACGAGGGTTGCCCACAGAACCGATCCCGCTATCTCGAGCCACGAGACGTGGGTCAGCGCGACGGTCCCGAAACTGGTGGTCGCCGTGATCAGAGAAAAGAAGGCGCCGGCAAGCGCGCCGATTCCGCCGCCGACCAACCCCTGCATCCCGGCTTCGAGAAAAAAGAGCCGCAGGATGAATCGGTCCAGCGCCCCAAGGCATTTCATCGTTCCGATCTCCCTGAAACGCTCCGTGACCGCCATCAGTTGAGCGTTAACGATGCCCACCACGCAGACAACCAGGGACAGGATCACGATCCAACGCTGTTTGGCGGTGGCGGCCACACTGGTGTCTGTCGGTCCGATATCGTATCCGGCATTTATCAAGGCCTGCCGTTTGTCCGGATCCCCAGTGGCCAGCAACCCGTCGGCCACGTTCATGCCGACATTCGTAAAACAAAGGAACGACACCGCCAGGACCAGGCTCATGGTCGTGATCATCGAACGAAAAAAACGAACCCGGATGTTCTTGAATGAGATTTCTATGGACTTGTTGAACGGCAGAACCACCAGGCGGCTCATTTGGTCTGTTGTGGATGCAGAAGTCATATCACCACGAATCTCGGCCATAGGATTACGCCTCTAAGGGCAATGGGGAAAATCTCCGACGACTGCCGGCGAACATCTTTTTCCGCCAGAGGGGCGCCACGCGTCTAATAACGCACGAAAAGGTTGGCTCAGAGGGCGGCTCTGCTTCAAGTTGCCCGCGGTTTTCCGGACGGTAGCATAAAAACTGAGAGCCATCAACCGGTATTGAGTCGGCATCGAACGGCAACGGAAATGCGGATTCCGGTTGCCAGGCGGCCGAGTCATACTAAACACTCATGGCCCTTTGGTCAGCCACGGTGCATGAAAATGACGCGCCGGAGCCCGGATGAGCGGTTGAGAACAGCGGCTGACTGTCTGAGTCGCCGGGGTCTTAGACCGGACCCAATGTCGATACCGCGTGAAAGGCACAACATTGGGGACAAACCCGAACCCCTTATTTGAAGACGGGCCTGGTCCGGGCTTAGAACCCGTTGCGGCGAGTTTCAGCCGTCTTTCGAAACCGGTTATGCGGGTGGAGACGCCCACCTTATTTTCGTGTTAAATCTTCTAACCAGCAACCGCCTCCTGAAGCCACCCGGCCGTGCGGGCGGCACCGTCGAGATTGATCGAATAGGGGACTGGTTTAGCGACGATCATACGGCTGCGAATGATGGTCGCCAAGCGTTCGGGCTGCAGGTCTTTTTCCTGTAAAACGGTGATCGCCCCGATCGCCTCCATC
>JAQAZR010000452.1:0-3490 GCA_032127235.1 Deltaproteobacteria bacterium | reverse complement strand
GCAAAATCCCTGACCATCGACTGAATCATCAACTGCTCATCGGTGAGCTGTATCGACATAGACCAGACCCTCCCCTGCCGACAGAAACCGCATTAGCGCCCATACACGATTTATTCAAAAGCTCTCGATCAGAGAATCTCCGGGCGATCGTCCGACTTCAGTGGCCGTAAACCACGACAATGAGTTCGGCATTTTCCTGGCCGACATTGCGCATCTTGTGCCGGATTCCCGAGTTGAAATGCAGGGAATCGCCGGTTTTCAGCCGGTTGACGTGATCGCCGACGATGATCTCCATATCGCCTTTCAACACGTAGACAAACTCCTCACCCTCGTGCTGATAGCCGACGCCCTTGTGGTCCTGCTGGGCGTCGACAGTGACTTTGAAAGCCTTCAGGTGTTTGTTTTCCGCCCCGGGCGTCAACGTCGTATAGGCATAGTTCTCGGTTCGTTTGGTGAACGCTTTGATACGATTTTTCAGACTGTTTTCCTCTTCCCGCAGCAGAAAACCGGCGTCGAGTTCGAGAGCGCGCGATATTTGCAGCAACGCGCCGACCGGCGGAATCTCTTTACCGGATTCGATCTCTTTCAGATAGTCGACCGCGAAGCCGGTTTCGTTTGCCAGCCGGTCGAAGGTGACTTTTTTGGCTATCCGTGCTTTTTTTATTCGCTTTCCAACCGGTTCCAGTTTGTCTGACTTTTTCCTTGGCATAACACCTCCTCTTTGACGACCGCTGAGTGATTTTGTGCGGTCGCTGTCGTTCACGGTCACTGCCGTGCGCCTGTCCACCCACATCCGGTAGACCCCTGATAATTCGGCTGAATCTCGTGGGGAGACGGCACCGACGTCGGGCTCATCAGTTTTTGAATTCTATAGCACCGGAACGGACTCCCCGCAATCTTCTTTCCGCTGGGAGCTGTTTACAGCCGTGTTTCAACGGATTATTTTAAAGGTCGTTTACGAACGGCATCTTTCGTTGTGATTTCGATGTCTCACATCTTTTTGTCTAAACGGTAACGAGCGGCACGATGACAGGAGTGTGGCATGAAGGATGATACCTTTTTGATCAATGCGATCTTCGGCGTTCTCGATATCGGACGGGTGCGAAACTTTACCGATCTCGCTGCGGACGAAAAAACGCTTGAAGTGATCCGCCGATTTCAGGAAATTCATGCAGAATTCCCGGCAGCCGAACTGGACGAAAAGGGCATCATACCGGAAGCGGCGATGAAACGGCTGAGACAGATCGGTTTCTTCGGTCTCAACATTCCGGCGACGTATGGCGGGATGGGACTCGGCGTGCAACACTACCTGAGAGTAACCGAGGAGATCGTTGCCCAGAATATATCGCTCGGTTTCACGGCCCTGGCACACCTGTCGATCGGCACCAAGGGCATTTTACTCTTCGGAACCGAAGCCCAGAAGGAAAAATATCTCAAACCGGCTGCATCCGGAGAAATGATATTCTCGTATGCGCTGACCGAACCACGGCACGGTTCGGATGCCAAAAGCATTGAAACCACCGCCGTTCTCTCACCCGATGGTCGGCACTACATCCTCAACGGGCAGAAATCCTACATCACAAACGCCAACTATGCCGGGGGGCTGACCGTATTTGCGCAGATGGATCCGTTAACGCCCGGATTTATGGGGGCCTTTATCGTCGAAACAGGCTGGCAGGGTGTCACCATCGGCAAGGATATGCCCAAAATGGGTCTCAAAGCCAGCTCGACCGCCACCATTCAGTTCAAAAACGTGCACGTGCCGCGCGAAAATCTTCTGGGAAAACCGGGCGACGGGTTCAAGATCGCCATGACGATCCTCAATCACGGACGCATTGCATTAGGGGCCGGGTCCGCCGGAACGATCAGGCAGTCACTTCAGGACATGAAAAAAAGATCCGCCACCCGAAAGCAGTTCGGCGTCCCGATCGACAGCTTTGAACTGATCCAGGAAAAAATGGTCAGGGCAAGCGTCAACGGGTATGTGTCATCGGCCATGACGGCCTTCACCGCCGACATGCTGAATGATGATCCGCTCGCCCCGGTGGCCATCGAAAGCTCCCACTGCAAACTCTTCGGCACCACCCGGGCCTGGGACACCCTGTATGACGCACTCCAGGTAGCAGGCGGAGCGGGCTATCTGGCCACACAGCCATACGAGATGCGGATGCGGGATTTCAGGGTCACCACCATCTTCGAAGGGACGACCGAAATACATTCCATCTATCCCGCGCTCTACATGATTCGCCGATTGGCCAAACGTTTGCAGGCTGTTTCCAATTCGAAAGGCGCCCAAATTTCTTTTCTGTTCAAAAGCCTTTTCGGTCGCTCCCGCTGGCGGTGGCACTTCAACCAGAAAAAATTGGACCGGGCCTTGCGCGAAGCCGCCTCGAACGCCCGGTGGATAAGTGTGATGGTTCATGCCGCTACGCTGATCTTCGGCAAGAAAATCTATGCAAAAGAGTTCCTACTGCGCCGAATCGCCACCCTCAGTCTACACCTTTACGGTATTATTGCCTTTCTCGCCCGCATAGAAGCCGCCCGTCGCGTCGGACGAGAAGTGGCGGCGGATCTGCTGTTGCTCGACTACTTCGTAGAGGAATCCCGCAGGCAGACCGCGAAAGGATTCAGCAGCCTTTTCTCTACCCCCCAGGAGCGGCTCAACCGTAAAATTGCTCAGAATATCCGTTTTTCCAGTTTGCACAGCGTCGGCGATGATCGTCAAGGCGCCGGTCTTCAGCCGTCAAAGCCATAGCGTTTGTCTCCTGGTGTATCGGCCCTCCAGGTCATCTGCGGTCAGAGCTCAATCGTGTCGCCGGGCTTCATGACCGTCACGGCGGCTTTGGTTTCTCCGCGCACTTTTTCAGCCCAGTCGTCCGGGTCCTGTTTGATGATGTCGAAGGTGTTGTAATGTATCGGCACCACCCGGGCCGGTTCGATCAACTTAACGGCCCTCAAGGCGTCGACCGGGCCCATTGTAAAGTTGTCACCAATGGGCAGAATGGCCAGATCGATCCCCTCTTCTCCGATGAGTTTCATGTCGTAAAAAAGGCCGGTATCACAGGCGTGATAAATTTTTTTACCCTGAATATAGAAAAGAAATCCGCACGGGCTGCCGCCGTAACTCCCGTCGGGCAGCGCCGATCCATGCTGTGCCATCGTCAGCTTGACACGTCCCCAGGGGTAGTCGAAACCTCCGCCGATGTGTTGAGGATGAGTGTTTTCGACCCCTTGTCCAACCAACCAGTTCTGTATTTCAAAGTTGGCAATCACGGTGGCACCGGTTCGCCGGGCGATTGCGACGGTGTCGCCGACGTGGTCGCCGTGGCCGTGGGACACCAGGATGTAATCCGCGACAACACTATCGGCCGTGACCGGCGCCAGCGGATTGCCGGTCAGGAATGGATCGGTCAGCAGTTTTTCATCTCCTGTGTCGATCAGGAAACAGGCGTGACTATACCAGGTAAGCGTTACGGTCATTTTGTCCTCC
>JAQAZR010000451.1:0-2921 GCA_032127235.1 Deltaproteobacteria bacterium | reverse complement strand
CCGATGCCTAATCTGGCGGGGCTCTCGCTCCAGCAAGCCCGGCTTATCTTCGAAGAGCAGGATCTCTGCCGGGGAAGCCTTGCAACCGTTTTCGACATCGGCACCGACAAGGACACCGTCATCGCCCAATCCCCCCCATCCGGTGCAACGGTTCGGCGCGGCAGCTGTGTCGATCTGCTGGTCAGCGAAGGGCCTCGGCCGGCAGCCTACAAGATGCCGGATTTGAGCGGATTGCAGCTCGAGGATGCCCTGTTGACGATCGAAAGATACCATCTGCCTCACGGCGAGATCAAAACACAAATTGAAAAGGGCAAATCGAAAAACAGCGTCCTCGAACAGGAACCTCCGGCCGGCTACCGCGTGATCGAGGGCGATGAAGTCAATCTGGTGATCAATCGTCGCAAAGAGGCCGGCACGGTCGCCGGGGGAATTTTTCATTACAGGATTGACAACGGGTTTCTGAAACGCCATATACGGGTGCAGTTGAACCGCGACGGGCTCACCAGCGATCTCTTTGACGATTTCGTCAGCCCGGGAAAAGATATCTGGCTGATCATTCCGAGGGATCAGCCCGCGACCCTGCTGGTCTACGATGACGAACGGCTGGTACGCACGGAAGTCTATGACAACTGGTAATTTCCGTCCATAAATAGCCCTTTCCCGCAATTTCGGCGTCAATCGGCGGAATCGCTTGTGCGGCGTACAAAAGTACGCCTCCGCGCAATCCCACCGATTTCCTTGAACTTGCGTGAAATTGCACATTTCTGGATCGGAAATTAAGATATAGCAGGAGTTGACATGACAAAATTAATTGCCCCATCGATTCTCTCGGCGAACTTCACCCGCCTGGGCGAAGAGGTTCGGGCGGTGGAAGCGGCCGGCGCCGACTGGATCCATGCGGATGTGATGGACGGTCATTTCGTTCCGAACATCACTTTCGGTCCTCTGGTCGTGGCGGCCGTGCGAAAAATCACCCGATTGCCCATCGATGTTCACCTGATGATCGAAAGCCCGGACCGTTACATCCAGGCATTCGCCGAAGCCGGTGCCGACTGGATCTCGGTGCAGGTGGAAACCTGCCCGCACCTGAACCGCGCCGTTCAGCAGATAAAGGAAGCCGGTGCCAAGGCAGGTGTGGTCCTGAACCCGTCGACGCCGCTTTCGGCCTTGGACTGGGTGCTCGAATATGCCGATTATGTCCTGATCATGAGCGTCAACCCGGGCTTCGGAGGCCAGGCCTTTATCGGCAACTGTCTGGAGAAAATCCGCTGCCTGCGCCGCATGATCGGCGATCGCGGTTTGTCGACACGGATCGAGGTCGACGGCGGCATCAAAGAAAACAACATTGGCGAGGTGGCGGCGGCCGGCGCCGATGTGTTCGTTGCCGGTTCGGCCATTTTCGGGCAAAAGGATTACCGGCAGGTGATCGCACGGTTCAAAGAGATTATTGGAGAGGTATGATGACCGCAAAATCCGGTGGGCAGGCGAAAATCCTGGTAATTCACGGCCCCAACCTGAACATGCTGGGTCAAAGGGAACCAGAGGTTTACGGGCGTCAGACTCTGAAAGAAATCGACACGATGCTGGCCGATGAGGCGGCGCGGCTGAACCTGTCGCTGGAATCGTTTCAATCCAACCAGGAAGGACTGCTCGTCGACAAGATTCAGCAGACGGTCGGACAGACGTCCGGCCTCATCATCAACCCCGGTGCCTACACCCACACCAGCATCGCCATCCGGGACGCCCTGCTGCTGCTCGACATTCCGATCGTCGAAGTCCACCTGTCCAACACTTACAAACGAGAGGCGTTTCGCAGAGAATCGATGATCGCCGACATCGTGACCGGCCGCATTGTCGGCCTCGGCGCCCTTGGCTACGTCCTGGCCCTTCAGGCGATCGCTGAAAAATTGAGCTGAGAATGGACGGCAGATAAAGTGGAAGTGCTATCACCGTATCCATTGAATCGTTACCAAGTGCTCTACCAGCTTGAACTCGGGATCCCCTGTCACCAAAACAGCGGAATGGTCAATAGCACAGGCCAGGGCAAAGCAGTCGGCATAGGCGATTGGGTATTCAGCCTTGAACTCAGCAGCCTGATACACCAAGGAATCTGGCACGTGAAGCACCCGTAGGCCCAACTGGTGGATGCGCCCCAGGATCTCCAGTTTTTTTTCCTCGCCGAACCGCCTTTTGGTCAGATAGATGATCTCGCCAAGATTCATGACGGAAATCAGCGTATCCGTATTCCCCTTAAGGGCTTCATCTAATATCCGGGCCACGATCTCTGCACCCGCTTCTTTTTGGAAAAAAGCCAGCAACGCATGGCTGTCGAATAGATAAGCGGAGATCACCCGGCGAAATCCTTCTTTCTTTCACGGAGCAACTCCTCCGTGA
The DNA here is from genome assembly GCA_032127235.1 of Deltaproteobacteria bacterium. Lineage (GTDB taxonomy): Bacteria > Desulfobacterota > Desulfobacteria > Desulfobacterales > SG8-13 > JARFQH01. Next base: position 527 of record JAQAZR010000451.1, on the reverse strand, counting down.
GAGAGGGATGATCAGGCAGACATCCCATAGCGCTTGCCACCGGATCTTCCGAAGGAGGTACGATGTGAATGAGGCGGCCGTATTCGAAAATGCCTAATTCAGCACCTGGCTCAATGCCATATTTTTTTCTTAGGGCTGCCGGAATGACAATTTGCCCCTTGGCCAACACGCGTACGCTTTCCATGAGCAGTTCCTCGACAAAAGTTAAACTTTTTTGGAAATCGTATGACATATTTTCCGTAATGTCAAACTCGAAGGATCGTATGCTTAGCGCAGTCCAAATTCCTTTTTCTTATAAATAGGCTTTAAGATACGGTTTTTGGCAAGGCCAGAGGGAGGAGGCTGTATACTTCATACGCCGACGACCGATAACGCAGTCCAAATCCTTTTCCACACAAATAGGCTTTAAGATACGGTTTTTGGCAAGGCCAGAGGGAGGAGGCTGTATACTTCATACGTCGACGACCGATAACGCAGTCCAAATCCTTTTCCACACAAATAGGCTTTAATATACGGTTTTTGACAAG
>JAQAZR010000450.1:0-2648 GCA_032127235.1 Deltaproteobacteria bacterium | reverse complement strand
AAAGCGTCGAGGAGGTGATGAGAAATGCTTGAGGCCTCCGGTCTCATGGTCTTTTACGAGAACATGCTGGCCCTCAACAACGTGAGCATCCAATGTGGTGAGGACCGGATCGTCGGGGTCTTCGGCGCCAACAGTGCGGGGAAATCGACGCTCATGTACGCACTTTCCGGTATTATGCTCGACATTCGCAAAAAGGAGGAAATGGCCGGCGGTGAGCGCATCACGATCAGCGGCAGCATCCGCTATCAAAATCAGGAACTGATGGGCATGAAACCCAGCCGCAGGGCAAAACTGGGAATTATCCTGTGCCCGGAGCGCCGGCGTATTTTCAAAGAGAGCAGCGTTCTGGAAAACCTGAAGATCGGCGGATACCTGGCCACCGCCGCCCAGGCAAAAGAAACCTTGGCATACGTTTTCACGGTTTTCCCGGCCCTGAAAAAGCTTAAAAACAGAGTCGGCGGCTTCCTCAGCGGCGGCGAACAGCAGATGCTGGCGATCGGCCGGGCGCTGATGGCCCAGCCGAAAATACTGCTCCTCGATGAACCTCTGCTGGGCCTCAGCCCCTTGATGCAGGTCATGCTCATGCGCGCCACCCGGGAAATCAGGGATCAGCGCCGGATATCGATCATCGTCACCGAGCAGTACGCCCGCCCGGTCCTTCCGATCATCGACTACGCCTTCATCCTGGAAAACGGCTCGGCGGTTCTGGAGGGCAAGCGCGAGGAGCTGATGGACAACCCGGATTTCCGTTCGGCTTATTTCGGTGTCTGACCGCAGCGTCGGCCTGACGCCGACGCTACGGTAATATTGTCGGCGTCGGTTGTCCGTAGAATGGAAAGAAGCAGCAGACCGTGAACACCGATCGGGAAAATTTAACTGAAGAATTGACCTTTACCCGGTTCGACCGGATGAGTGACCGTTATCCGGAAAGGCCCGCGGTTATCTACCTCGGTGAACGGTTCACTTACCGCCGCCTGCGGAAACTGAGCGAGCGCTTCGCCGGTGCGCTGGCCGCCATGGGGGTCGCTAAGGGCGACCGCGTGATGATCTACATCGCCAATTCCATCCAGTGGGTCATCGCCTTTCTCGGCATCCAGAAGATCGGTGCCGTCGTCGTCCCGGTGTCACCCATCTATACCTCCCACGAAATCGCCTACATGATCGAAGATGCCGGGGTCGAAACCGTCATCTGCATGGACACCAATTTCGGCTATGTGAAGGAAACGGTTGCAGGAACCGGTCTCAAACGGGTGATCGTGACCAACCTGGCCGATCTTCTGCCGCTCTGGAAAAGGGCTCTCGGCGTGCTCTTCGACAAGATTCCCAGCGGTAAGGTAGTGCGTGACAGCCGAGTGCATTCCTTCCGCTCCTTGTTGAACCACCCCCCGCTGGAAGGCAATGTGCCCATCGATCCCGAAAAGGATTTGTCTTACATCCTTTACACCGGCGGTACCACCGGATTTCCCAAGGGGGTTCCCGGCACGCATATCGGAATGACCTCATATGTCAATGATGTCACGGAAGACGTGGCCGGAAACCATATCGACGAAGGCCGGGACACCTATATTGCCGTCAACCCGTTGTTTCACATTATGGCTTTAGGGTTGTATATGGCCGTCGGCTTGAACAAGGGCAACGCCACGATGCTGATGCCGGCTCCTCAAGTGGATGCCATCCTGGCGACCATCCAGAGCTACCGGGTCCGCTGGCTGCTCGGTGTGCCGGCCCTATATCGGATGATTCTTGAAAACGACCGACTCGACCGCTACGACCTCGGTTCGTTGACCTATTGCTATTGCGGCGGGGATGTCCTGCCCGAAGAGGTCAAAGTGCGCTGGCACGAACGCTGCGGCGTTCCGATCTACCAGGTCTATGGTTCCACCGAGGTGGGGCACGTCGCCTACAGTAAAATCGGTGAGGAGCCCAGCCCGAGAGCCATCGGGTTCCCCTTGAAAAGCCGGGAGTGCCTGATCGTCGACCCTGAGACCCTGGAGCCGGTTGCCGAGGGTCAAAATGGGGAACTCCTGGTCACCTCACCGTATACGCTAAAAGAATACCACAACAAGCCGCAGGAAACGCGAGAGACCTTCGTCCAGTTGGATGGAAAAACCTGGTGCCGAATGGGAGACTTCGTCCGCGCGAAACCGACGGGCGAATTGATCTACATCGAGCGGTCGGCCGACATCATCAAACATAAAGGGTTCCGGGTGTCGGCATCGGAGGTGGAAGCCGCCCTGCAGGACCACCCTACGGTCATCGGTGCCTGCGTGGTCGGCATTCCGGATGTCAAGGTCGGGGAGCGGATCAAGGCGATCGTGGTTCTAAAGGAAGACGCCCGGGGTGTGGGTGGAGGCGAATTGACGAAGTGGTGCCGGGAACGGTTGGCGGCCTACAAGGTTCCCTCTTACATCGAATTCAGGGACATGCTGCCCAAATCCAAGGTCGGCAAGCTGCTCAGGCGTGAGGTCCGTGACGACGAACGCCGGCGCATCTCGAAAGATAAAAAGGTATTTCCCCAAAAAGGAGCGTGACATGTCAGGAAGAGTTCTAGACGGCAAGCGGCTGCTGGCCGTGGACGATGAACCCGATGTCCTCGACACGCTGGAGGATATTCTGGCGGATTACGAAGACTTGGTGCTCGACCGGGC
>JAQAZR010000449.1:0-3546 GCA_032127235.1 Deltaproteobacteria bacterium | reverse complement strand
TTTGAAAATTGTGATCGTCGGGGCCGGTGAGGTCGGATTTCACATTGCCAGTCATCTCGCCCATGAAAACAAGGACGTGGTGGTGGTCGACAAGAACGCCGATGCCTTGCGACGGGTGTCCGAAAACATCGATGTTCAGGTGGTCCTCGGATCCGGCAGCAGCCCGGTGGTGCTCGCGGAAGCCGGTATCAAGTCGGCCGACATCCTTTTGGCGGTGACAAACAAGGATGAGACCAACCTGGTGGCCTGCCTGATGGCCAGCATACTCTCGCCCTCCACAAAAAAGCTGGCCCGCATTCGCAACGCGGATTATGACGACTATCACGAGCACTTCCAGAACCACGCTCCCCACATCGACACGGTTATCAATCCCGAGATCGAGGTGGTCAAGACCATCGACCGCCTGATGCAGGTGCCTGGTGCGGTGGACGTGGGCGAGTTCGCCGACGGGCGCATTAAGTTCATCGGTGTCTACCTTGAAGAGACGGCCCGCTTGGCAGGGGTCAAGCTTTCCGACCTACCGTCGATGCTCGGCGACGAACGGCCGTTGATTGCAGCCGTGGTGCGCGACGACGAACTCATCATTCCGCGTGGAACTGACCGGCTGATGGCCGGCGACCTGGTCTACTTCATCAGCGAGGAAGACAAGCTCTATGCTGCCCTGGCGGTATTCGACAAACACGCCCAACCCCTCAACCGGGTGCTCATCATCGGCGGCGGCCGCATCGGTTTCCGATTGGCCGCCTTGCTGGATCAGCGCCCGATTCAGTGCAAGATCATCGAAAGAAACCCCGAACGCTGCAGCCTGCTGGCCCAAAAACTCAACAAAGTGGTGGTGCTCTGCGGCGACGGGTCCGACCAGAGCCTGCTGGCCGAGGAGAACATCCAGGACATCGACGTGGTGATCACGCTCACCGACGACGAGGAGACCAATATCCTGGCCTCCCTTCTGACGCGCCGCATGGGTGCCCGCAAGTCGATCACCAAGATCAGCAAGTTCAGCTATCTCTCCTTGATGACCACCATCGGCATCGAGCAGGTGGTCAGTCCGCGGCTGTCGGCCATCAACTCCATCCTGCAGCACATTCGGCGGGGCAAAGTCATTTCGGCCATATCGATCAAGGGCGAGCAGGCCGAGGTCATGGAAGCCGTGGCCATGGAAACCTCCGACATTGTCTCCAAACCCCTCAAGCGCGTGTCCTTTCCAAAAGGGGCCATTGTGGCCGGCATCATTCGCCAGGAGAAAATCATCATCCCCTCCGGGGAAAGCGTTATCGAACCCGGCGACCGGATCATCATCTTCGCCACCCGGAAGGCGATCCCCGGTATCGAGAAGATTATGGCGGTCAAGCTGGAGTTCTTCTAAATGCGCTGGCGCTACATCCTCAACATTGTCGGTATCCTGAATCTCTTTTTCGGCCTGACGATGGTCTTCCCGCTGCTCTGCGGCCTGTTCTACAAGGATTCAAGCGTCATCCCGCTGCTGAAATCGATGGGCCTCACGGTCGGTGGCGGCGCACTGCTCTACCTGTTTTTCAAAGGGGCCAAGGCAGAGGTGATCACCCAGCGGGAGGGCATGGCCATTGTGGCCATCGCCTGGACGGTCATCGGGTTGACCGGCGCGCTGCCGTTCTACCTCGGGATCGAGAGCTGCAGTTTCGTGGACGCCTTTTTCGAATCGGTCAGCGGGGCGACCACCACGGGTGCCTCGATTTTGACGAACATCGAATTGGTTTCCAAGGGACTGCTGTTCTGGCGCAGCTTCATCCAGTGGCTGGGCGGCATGGGCATCATCGTGCTCTCGGTCGCGATCCTGCCGTTTCTGGGCGTGGGCGGCATGCAGCTCTACAAGGCCGAGGTTCCCAGCCCGGTGCCGGACAAGCTCAAACCGCGCATCCGCGACACTTCCATGATCCTCTGGAAGGTCTATGCTCTCATGTCGCTGGCGCAGGTCGTGCTGCTGCTGCTGGGCGGCATGAGCCTGTACGATGCGCTCTGCCACGCCTTTACCACCATGCCCACCGGCGGATTCTCCACCCGCAACGCTTCGGTTGCCCACTACAACAGCGTTTACATCGACACGGTCATCATCGTTTTCATGATGCTGGCCGGCGTCAACTTTTCCCTGCACTACCAGATGATGCGCGGCCGTCCATTGGCCTTCTGGCGCGATTCCGAGTGCCGCTTTTTCCTGGGGGCGGTGCTGGTGCTGGTGCTGCTGGTCAGCTTCGATGTCTTCGGTGCCGTCTATCGCTCCGCCGGCCAGGCACTGCGCTACGGCGCGTTCCAGGTGGTCTCGATCGTGACGACCACCGGCTATGCCACGGCCGATTACGAAAAGTGGCCGGCCATGTCACAGTTGATCCTGCTGCTCTGCATGTTTCTCGGCGCATCGGCCGGTTCCACCGGCGGCGGCATGAAGTGCCTGCGGGTGATGCTCTGCTTTAAGTTCTGCTACAAGGAGCTGTTTTTACTGATTCACCCCCGGGCCGTGACGCACGTCAAGATCGCCGGCAAAGCGGTGCCAGATGACGTCATGCGCAGCGTTCTCGGATTCATGTCGCTCTACATGGGGCTCTTCGCGCTCAACTCGGTCCTTCTGGCCGGTCTGGGGGTTGATTTCATGACTGCCGTCGGCGCGGTGGCCGCCACCATAGGCAACGTCGGCCCCGGTTTTGGCATGGTGGGGCCGGTGGACAACTACGCCCTGATTCCGGACCTGGGCAAGTGGCTGCTGATCTGGTGCATGCTGCTGGGTCGGCTGGAAGTCTTCACGGTGATCATTCTTTTAGTGCCGGAGTTCTGGCGAAAATAATTATAAAATCGTGTCGGTTATTTTATGAAATTCCGCCAAAAGCTGGACTATGCCACCTTAAAATTCACAGGGCGGCACACACAGCCGGAAAAACACAAAAACAATTCGATGTCATCAGGACTTTGGATTTTGAGCCAATTTAGGGTTGACAACCGGTCAATAAGTCGGTAATTAAATCCACTTTCAACGCGGGGCCGTTAACTCAGTCGGTAGAGTATCTGCCTTTTAAGCAGAGAGTCGTTGGTTCGAGTCCAACACGGCCCACCAAGTGATTTTTTCAAATTGCGTCCCCATCGTCTAGTCCGGTCCAGGACACCGGCCTTTCACGCCGGCAACACCGGTTCAAATCCGGTTGGGGACGCCACCTTTATCATTGTCAAAGCGCGTATGTAGCTTTCGATCTGTACGCGCCTTGACCATTTTTTAGATTTGGGATCATTTTTAGGATACAAAGTAACCTTGTAAATAAAGTCACGAACTAAATTCCGCATTTCAACCATATTGTCCTCGTTCAGCATTTCCTCGAACTTTTCAAGTTGTTGCTGAATGGATTCGCTGGTATATTCATCAATCTTCACATTGAGTACCTCATTAATCTGCGAAATATCGATCACCTTCGCCTCCAGCTCCCCTAATTCCTCCTGAAGCGGTGCAATCTGGTTTTCTATAAGTTCCTCCTTGATTTTGCCTCTTGCAAAAAGGGACATGAGTTTGGCAATCTGGTTTTTGAG
>JAQAZR010000448.1:0-6255 GCA_032127235.1 Deltaproteobacteria bacterium | reverse complement strand
CCGACCATCTGGCGGACGAACGCCCAAATTGCTACAGTCGGACGCAATTGGAGAATGCCGAAACTCACGATCCTTACTGGAATGCCGCCATGTTGGAGATGAAATACACCGGATTCATGCACAACTACATGCGCATGTACTGGGGTAAAAAGATACTCGAGTGGAGCCGGACGCCGCAGCAAGCCTTCGATACAACCCTTGCGCTCAACAACAAATACTTCCTCGATGGGCGCGATCCGAATTCTTACACCGGTGTGGCCTGGATTTACGGCATCCACGACCGGCCCTGGCCGGAACGGCCGATTTTCGGCAAGACGCGCTTCATGGCGGCTTCCGGTCTCGAACGAAAATGCGACATAATGGCATACGTCAAAAAAATTAATAAAACGATCGAAAAAGACTAAGAAATTGGATATCGGAACGACCATCATTGGCGCGGGCGTAATCGGCTTGGCCGTTGCCGCCCGATGTTCACAAAATCACAAAAATGTCTTTGTGATCGAGAAAAACGAAAAGTTCGGTCAGGAAACAAGCAGCCGAAACAGTGAGGTGATCCATGCCGGGATCTATTACCCGCCCAACACGCTCAAAGCGCGCTTGTGTGTGGAGGGCCGGCAATTGCTTTACGCTCTGTGCCAAGCAAAGCGGATACCCTTTCGAAATTGCGGCAAGCTTATCGTGGCGACCAATAAGACCGAAGAAGACTTCCTGGCTTCGATTGAAGCCAAAGCGCGGGCCAATGGGGTCGAGGACCTGCAGTACCTGAGCGGTGACCAGGTGGCCCGGATGGAACCCAGCGTTAGGGCGGTTTCGGCCTTATTCTCTCCATCGACGGGCATTATCCACTCGCACCGTCTGATGCGCCATTTTGTCGCGCAGGCCCAAAGAAACAACGTCCAGTTCGTCTATCGGTGCGAGGTTGAACGGGTCGAGCCCTTATCCGGACCACGCTACCGGGTTCATGTACGTTATCCCGACGGACAGACGGAAATATTTATGACCCGCTGCCTGGTCAATTGTGCCGGTTTGGAATCCGATCGGATCGCCGCCAGTATGGGGATCGACGTCCACGCCCACCAATATGAGCAGTTTTTTTGGAAAGGGGAGTACTTCAGCGTGGCGCCGGCGTCCGGGACCATCAATCACTTGATTTATCCGGTCCCGCTGCCAAACAACGAAGGGTTGGGCATCCATGCCACGATTGACATGAGCGGAAGGGTCAAATTGGGCCCCAACACCATTTTTCTTCCGCAGCGCAGCTACGATTACACCGTTGACGCAGCACACCGGAGGGACTTTTTTACAGCGGCGCAGCGCTACCTGACAGGTTTGAAGCTCGACGACCTTGCACCGGACTATGCCGGCATTCGACCCAAGTTGCAGAAACCGGGCGATACGGTCAGGGATTTTATCATTCAGGAGGAATCTGCCAAAGGGATGCCGGGTCTGGTCAATCTGATCGGCATCGAGTCACCGGGGCTGACAGCCTCGCCGGCCATTGCCGAGCATGTTGCGCGCTTGCTGCCTTGAATGGGGGTAATCAGTGTATGAGAGGTACAAAACCGAGGAGGCCTGAGACGCTGTCGATTACCGTCCGCTCTGCAGAAGGCCGCACGGGTAAAACTCGGCATGCCAGGCCAGGAGGGGTTTGAAATTTTAAATTTTTGTTTACTTTCTACAATATGTTGTGTTATTTCTAATTTTACAACACAATAGAGAGTGGGCAAACAATTGGCCGATCCAGAAAGCCGCTCAACCATTCTACTCGATCGAGACGCTCACCGGGCATTAAAGATCGCTGCAACTTTCTCAGAGCAAACACTTTCCGAGGCTATTGATGTCGCCGCGTGGCTTTTCGTTGAAGAAACCGAGCGGCATATCGAGGTATCTTGCAAAACGAATACCTGCGGATTTAAGGTCGCGGAAGCGCTCCGGCGCCTATCCCGCGCCGAAAAGGCAGCCATGCGCGAAGCCGATCGTGCCGTACTGAAGGACATCGGGTTGCCGGAGTAATTATAAAAAACTTCACCCGGGGAGCCTTCGATCCAAGAAGACCAGTCAATCGAGAATCTTCATAGATAGCCATTGTAACGGCACACAAAATAAAGGGTTTACAGACTTGATGCCTGTAAACCCTTTTTATCGTGGCAGGCCAGGAGGGATTCGAACCCCCAACACCCGGATTTGGAGTCCGGTGCTCTACCATTAGAGCTACTGGCCTGTGCCTTGAAATCGATGGAGTGTTGGTTTGAAATATATATTTGCGCTCGGCTCATGACAAGGCCTAATATCAGGCGTTCGCCTGTTTTGAACGGGTCCATGGCCTTTGTCATGTGAAGTTTTTTTCATATAATTCACTCCTCGATTTCACAAAATAATCCACCGACGACATCGTTTTATTTCGCTAACTGTAAGAATATAATGTAAAAATTAAATTTACATACCCTGGCACAAATCATGCTTCGACTTTTTTCACCTTTAGAATTGTCAGGAACAACGATCACCGAAAGACGATTTATGGAAGCCAAAACGATCGAGTGCCGACATTGCCGCCAGAAGCATGTGTTGCTGCGTGATTCGCAGTCGGGTATGTGGGAATTAACGGTAGGACACGCCTCTATCAGCAATTCATCCTGGGAGTATCTGAAAGAAACCTGGCTGGACATCCATCACGGCGGGTGCGCGGACAAGCGGGACACCCTCGACATGCGCACCGGTGTGATGGAAGCTGTCTGACTGATCGGCAATTATAGTGAAACACCGACAGGCAGAGTGGATGGCGTCTCTGCTTTTGGTTTGGTTCCTGATGCGCGCCACTTGATATCGCGCGGTGTCGTTCTCGACCGTTTGTAGAGGCGGGTAGCGGGACTCAAGCCATTTTCGTCCTTTTCACGCAGACCCAGAGTTCGGCGCAGTCCATGAAAAAAATCCGCCAGCGCCGCAAAAACTTCGATCCGCCTTTTTCCTGCCGCAAACCGATCTCTTGTTTGCCGTGTCGGCCTTGATGTGGGCTGTTTGCCGTCGAGAACGGCTGCGATCGCAAATCCGTTTGTGAAGAGGCCTAGCTGGTGCCCATCCTCGGCTTTTAAAAGGCCACTGATAAGTTTCCGATCCAGAAATGTGCAATTTTCCGCAAGTTCAAGGAAATCGGCGGCATTGCGCGGAGGCAGACGGTTCTGTAGCCGCACAAGCGATTCCAGACCTGTCACGCCCACGGCGTGATTGACGCCGAAATTGCGGGAAAGGGCGATTTGTGGATTAGAAACTAACTGGTTTCAGTGATCAGCATCGTGGCCGGGTCCAAAACCAGACCGGTTTGTTCCCCGACGTTTTCCTGGCCTTTCAGCGCCCTGATATGAATGTCCTTGTCCTGCGGCTGAAGGTAAAGAATCACGTCAAAAAGATCCACCAGACCGGCCATCTGGGTCGGGATACCTTTGGGGTCCGTCATTTCGTGTCGGTGGGTGCGTACGGTGAACCAGGCGTGACAACCTCGTCTTTGGGTCAGTTCCTTCAGTTCTACCAATGGAGGGCGCACGGTTTGATCGAAAGGTAGACCGTCAATGATAATGACATGGGGCGTAAAGATGTTCTGCTCGATCAGATCCGTGAGCCGTTCGTCAAGTTTGGGGACGCTGAATCCCTCCACACGGAAGGTCATGATAAACCGGTGTGGCAACAGGGTATCCCAAAGTTCGTTCGCCGGTTTGACATTGTACTGCCGCGCGATGTGATTAAATACCTCGGTATACCATAGGTTGACCTTGTCGACCGGGTCTTCAAGGCTGATATGGAGGACATTCCAGCCCTCCAAGAGGGAATTGAGAGATATTTGCACCAGCAAAGCCGTCTTTCCAACTCCGGCCCTTGCCAGCACGGCCCCGAAACCGCCGACCGGAAGAAGGCTGTTTTGGGGATCTTTTTGCATGAACCGCAACGGATTGCGCAGGATTAGGTCGTTTTTGAGCATGTTCAGGCTCCTTTCCTTGAGGTAGACGATCCGATTCGATTCCGCAGGCAACTGCTGCTTGCCGGCCGATTCGACACCCGTGGCTTTATGGTGACCCACTGGGCGCACTACAGTGATCGCCAATACGCCACCAGCGGCGAAAAAACGCCTGGGTTCGTGCTGCACGCTCACTTCGCCAGGCGTCAGCTTTTCCATGTGCTTGATTTTGTTTTCTATCGGCATTGCGAGTGTAAAGCCGCATTGGGTCGCCAAGGCGTGTCAGGATCAAACGATAGAGCCTAAGCCACTTTTTTTCTTTCGAGCACCTTCTTGGCAAGCTCTTCGGTGATCGACTGCGGCAGCTGCTTGTAGGTGGAAAACTCCATCGTAAACTGCGCTTTGCCCTGGGTGAGTGAGCGTAGAACAGTTGAGTATCCGAACATTTCCGCCAGCGGCACCTGGGCCTCGATCACGCAAATGACGCCTTCGTCCTGGGCGCCGAGGATCATGCCGCGGCGCTGGTTCAGTGAGCCCATGACCGATCCCTGATACTCGGTGGGACTTTCCACCACGACTTTCATTATCGGTTCGTGAATCACCGGATTGGCCTTCAGATAGGCTTCCATGAAGGCGGAACGGGCAGCTGCCATAAAGGCGATCTCGGATGAATCGACCGAGTGGGCGGCCCCATCGTCAAGCACGACCTTGATACCGGTAACCGGAAATTCCATCTTTGGTCCCTTTTTCAGGCATCCCCGAAAGCCTTTTTCACAGGCTGGAATGAACTGGGTCGGAATGGCCCCGCCGAACACCTGATTTTCGAAGACAAACTCTTCGCCTTCTACCGGTTCTAGGTATCCGGCCACCCGGCCGTACTGACCGGCGCCGCCGGTCTGTTTCTTGTGGGTATAGTTGAAATCGGCCCTGCGGGTGATGGTTTCGCGATAGGCAACCTGCGGTTGCCCGGTTTCAACGGCGGCATTGTACTCACGCCGCATGCGCTCCACATAAACCTCGAGATGAAGTTCACCCATCCCCTCTATGATCGTCTCGTTTGTCTCTTCGTTGACATAGGTGCGAAAGGTCGGGTCCTCTTTTGTGAAGCGGTTCAGGGCCTTGGACATGCTGATCTGGGCCTTGTTGTCCTTGGGCACGATCGCCAGTGATATGACCGGTTGGGGGATGAACATTGAGGTCATGCTCACGCTGATGCTGGGGCTCACAAAAGTGTCGCCGGAGGCGCAGTCCACACCGAACAGGGCGCCGATGTAACCAGCTGGAATTTTTTCGATTTCTTCCATCTGGTCAGCATGCATCCGCACGACCCGGCCGACTTTTATTTTTCTACCGGTGCGCATGTTGACGATGGATTCGCCCTTTGAGAGCGTGCCCTGGTAGACGCGAACATAGGAAAGCTGACCGTATTGCCCGTCTTCGAGCTTGAATGCCAAGGCCACCAGCGGTGCTTGGGGTTCGGAGGTGAGTTTAACGGGTTTTTCGTCTTTTTCCATGTCCAGGGCCTCGTTTTGCACGTCGGCCGGACAAGGCAGGAAGCGGGTTACGGCATCAAGAAGTGGCTGGACGCCTTTGTTTTTATAAGCCGACCCCAAGAAGACCGGCGTCATTGCCCTTGCAATAGTTCCCCGGCGGACAGCCTCGATGATCAGTTCCGGCGTGACCTTCTCATCAAGGGCAGCTTCGGTCAATTCGTCTGAAAACATGGCCGCCGCATCGATCAAGGCCTCTCTTTTCTCGAGGGCCAGCGTCAACAGGGTTTCCGGTATCTCTGCTTCGCGCTGTTCTTCACCATTGGGCCCCTCGAAATAAAGGGCCTTCATGCCCACCAGGTCAACCAGACCCTGAAGGTCCGCTTCCAGGCCGATTGGGATCTGCATGGCAACCGGTTTGTGGCCCAGTTTTTGTGCGAGTTGCTGGATCACACGCTCCGGATTGGCACCGTTTCGGTCGCACTTGTTGATAAAGGCGATAAAGGGAACGTTGTAACGCCGCATTTGTTGGTCGACAGTGATTGACTGGGACTGAACCCCCCCGACAGCGCACAGCACCAGAATCGCACCGTCGAGAACCCGTAGGGATCGCTCCACCTCAATGGTGAAATCAACGTGGCCCGGCGTGTCGATGATATTGATTTCATGGCCCTTCCATTGACAAAAGGTGGCGGCCGAAGCGATGGTGATGCCGCGCTCACGCTCTAGTTCCATCGAATCCATGGTCGCACCGATGCCGTCCTTACCTCTGACATCGTGGATCGCATGGATGCGATGCGTGTAATAGAGGATGCGTTC
>JAQAZR010000447.1:0-7248 GCA_032127235.1 Deltaproteobacteria bacterium | reverse complement strand
AGCCATTGAAATGGAGGTATAAAATGGAGGCAATCATCAAAAGAATAATGAAGGCGTTTTTAATATTGCTTTTATTAATCCCTTTCGCATACAATGGATTAGCAGCCTCATTCGATGAAATCGTCGTATTCGGCGACAGTTTGTCGGATAACGGTAATCTTGTAATCTTTAAAGACCAACCGGTACCCGATCCGGAGTTGTATTTCGAAGGCCGTTTTTCCAACGGACCGGTCTGGGTCGAATATTTGGCCGACCCGCAGCGGTTGAATGCACCGTTAACCGACCGGGCACTTGGCGGCGCGCAAACCGATGGATTCGTACCCCCGGGGCTGATTCAACAGGTGACCGCCTATAAAACGACCGCCGACTCCCCGCCATCGCCCAACGCACTTTTCATTATATGGATCGGCGGCAACGATTATCTGAACGGTGATGGAGATTCTCAGGCTGCGGTGGCCAATATCAACGAGGCCATGGAAGAGCTGGTGCAATTCGAAGCCATGCATCTACTGGTGTTGAATTTGCCCGATCTGGAAGCAATAAAGTCTCATTCCAATTTCAATCTGCCCTTATTATTTGCCGCCTATAATACCAAGGAGACAGGAAAAGGGTCATATTTGACAAACGGTTAAATATGACCCTTTTTATATAGCCGTTAATGACAGCCGTGTAGATGCATTTTAACTAAATATCGTTAATAATCAGAATGATGGGTGACGTGACGCTGAGTGTTGGAGACCTGGCACGAAGCTTGAACTAATAAATGGTTAAAAAGTAGTAGTGGCATAAATATTTCCGTTGGACGCCTCATTGCCATCTACAGAAAGGCGTCGAACATGCTTTGGGCCATATTTGTGATTCTCTTAATTCTGTGGGGGCTGGGATTGATGACCGGCTACACGCTGGGTGGCGTCCTTCATGTCCTGCTGGTCGTCGCCATTATCGTGGTGCTGATCCAGGTTATTCAAGGACGAAGACGGGTGTAACCATTTGGACCCTTGCCGGACAAGGTGAGGTGTTCACAGAAAGGAGTAAATGCTATGAAAAAGAGAAATAGGGTTTTCGGCTATTTTGTCCTTCTTATGCTCATCGCCACCTTTGTGGCCTGTGCATCGACATCCAAAAAGGAGGGCACGGGTGAATACATAGACGATTCGGTCATTACGACCAAGGTCAAATCTCTGCTCGCAGCCGATGATTTTCTCAAGTCATTCGAGATCGGTGTCGAGACCTACAAGGGCACCGTTCAACTGAGCGGGTTCGTTAGTTCTCAAAAGGCCATCGACAAAGCGACTAAAATCGCAAGGAGTGTCAAAGGGGTCAAATCCGTAAAGAATGATCTGATCGTGAAGTAGATAGGCTATCCTTAGGCAAAGAGGTAAGCAGAACCGGCAAAGTTCAAGAAAAGATCGACGCGATCAAGAAGGTCGTTGGGAAGTAAACATAACCATTTTTGACGGTGAACAAACACCACATGAAAGGAGATAATCCATGCCGCTTATTCAACTAGTGATAATTTTGGTGGTCGTTGGGGTGATTCTATGGTTGATCAATAGCTACATACCGATGCAAGCCACAATAAAGAAAATCTTGAATGCAGTAGTGGTTATTGCAGTTATTATCTGGCTTTTGAGTGTCTTTGGAGTCATAGGAAACATCTCATCAATTCGTATTGGAAAATGAAGAGTCTGATTTTCGTGATGATACTTTTCGACAAAGTCCGCATGCCGTGAACCACGCACGGCATGCCGTAAGAAGGAGACATTAAAAAGTGAGGGTGAGCGGCAAGAGGAATCTCCGGACCCGGCTCAATTTGAGAGCGCGTTTCGGCAGAACCGGCCTGGCAAAAGAGGTCGCCGGCGACGAGGCACCGCTGCGATCGGAACTGTTAAGCAGCGACCAGATGAAGCAGCACGGCAAGGCGCTGGCAGCCACGCACACCCTGAGTTTGGGGCGTGCTTCGGACCGGCTTCTGACGCGTCTGGCCGAGAATGAAGGTGTCCTGATTGAAGCCCGCAACCTGCTGATGACGGCCGTTAAGGACAAACGCCGGATTGTACCGGCCGGGGAATGGCTGCTCGACAACTTCTATCTGATCGAAGAACAGATTCGCATGGCCAGGCGACACTTGCCCAAGGGTTACAGCCGGGAACTGCCGCGCTTGCTGAACGGTTCATCGGCCGGCGTCCCACGCGTGTACGACATTGCGCTGGATATTATCTCCCACGGTGATGGGCGGGCGGATCCGGAAAGTCTCAGCAGCTTTGTGGCCGCCTACCAGACGGTGACCATCCTGAAGCTTGGCGAATTGTGGGCCGTCCCGATCATGCTGCGCCTGGCCCTGATCGAGAATCTGCGTCGCGTCGGGGCCCGGATTACCGCCGACCGGGCCAACCGCAACCGCGCCGAGTATTGGGCGGACCAGATGACGGAGATAGCAGAGAAAGACCCGAAGAGCCTGATTCTCGTGATTGCCGATATGGCCCGGTCGGACCCGGTGCTGGTGAGTTCATTTGTCGCGGAATTTTCGCGGCGGTTGCAGGGGCAAGGCCCTGCCCTGGCCTTGCCGCTCACCTGGATTGAACAGCGACTGTCCGAGTCCGGCCTGACCATCGAACAGTTGGTGCGCTCGGAGAACCAACAACAGGCTGCCGACCAGGTCTCGATGAGCAACAGCATCGGCAGCCTCCGTTTCCTGGCCGCGATGGACTGGCGCGAGTTCGTCGAGACGATGAGCCTTGTCGAGCAGACCCTGTATGAGGATCCTGGCGACGTCTACGGCAAGATGGATTTTACCACCCGTGATCGCTACCGCCACGTCGTGGAGAAGACGGCGAAGAGCAGTCCGTTCTCCGAGACCGAGGTGGCGCGCAAAGCGATCCAGCTGGCGCATGCGGGCGCTGCTCGGAAAGGCGGCGACGACCGCGAGGCCCACATCGGGTTCTACCTGATCGAGGAGGGATTGGCGCAGCTCGAACGAATGGCGGAAGTACGCCGATCTCCCCTTGAGGCTCTTCGGCGATTAAGCCGGCAGTTCCCTTTGCTCTTCTATCTGGGCGTAATAACGCTGATGACGGCTCTTTTTACCGGGAGTTTGTTGGCGAAGATGCATGCCATGGGGTACCCGGATGGGCTCATCGCGCTGATTGGTCTCCCCTTGCTGCTGGGCGCAAGTCATCTGGCCGTGGCGCTGGTGAATTGGCTGGCGACATTACTGGCGACGCCGCGTTTGCTGCCGCGAATGGACTTTTCCGAAGGAATTCCTTCGGAATCGCGCACCCTGGCCGTCATCCCGACGATGCTCACGAGCGCGCAAAACATCGAGGATCTGGTCGAGGCGCTGGAAGTTCGATTTCTGGCCAATCGAGAGAAGCATCTTCACTTCGGTCTGCTGACGGATTTCCGGGACGCACCTGAGGAAACGCTTCCGGAGGACGAACCTTTGTTGCAGCTGGCCCAAATGAGAATTCGAGAGTTGAACGAAAAGTACCGCGGCCCAAAAGCCGACACGTTCTTTCTCTTTCATCGCCCGCGCCGCTGGAATCCGCGGGACCGGATCTGGATGGGGTACGAGCGCAAGCGCGGCAAACTTGCGGATTTGAATGGGCTTCTGCGCGGCGGATCAAGTGATCGCTTCTCCCTCATCGTTGGGGATATTGGCGTGTTATCGAACGTGAAGTATGTCATCACCCTGGACACGGATACGCAGCTTCCCCGCGATTCGGCATGGCAGTTTGTGGGGGCCATGGCGCACCCGCTGAATCGGGCGCGGTACGACGAAGACAGGCAGCGTATCGATGAGGGGTACGGCATCCTTCAGCCCCGAGTGGCCGTGAGCCTGTCGGGAATGAAACGGTCGCGGTACGCGCGATTGTGCGGGAGCGAGCCAGGCATCGACCCGTATACCCGGGTTGTCTCCGATGTCTACCAGGACCTGTTCGGTGAAGGCTCATTCATCGGCAAAGGGATCTATGATGTTGATGCGTTCGAGCGGGCCCTCAAGGGACGCTTTCCCGAAAATCGGATCCTCAGCCATGACCTTATGGAGGGATGCTACGCGCGGTCGGGGCTGCTCAGCGATGTGCTGCTGTATGAGGAATATCCATCCCGCTACAGCGCGGACGTGAGCCGTCGGCACCGCTGGATTCGCGGGGATTGGCAAATTGCCCGCTGGTTGCTTCCGGGCGTTCCCGACCTCGAGGGAAACCGCCGGAAGAATCCGCTCTCCGGGGTGTCCCGCTGGAAGATTTTCGACAACCTTCGTCGGAGCCTCGTACCGGCGGCATTGACCTTTTTGTTGCTCCTCGGCTGGGCCGTCTTGTCCCCGCCCTGGCTATGGACCCTCGCCGTCATCGGAACCATCCTGATCCCCCCTGGGATGGCCTCTTTTCTGGATCTGTTTCAGAAACCGGGTGATGTGCGGCTGGGTCAGCATCTTGCGGTCATGGTGCGCTCGGCAGGCGAGCACTCCGCTCAAGCGGTCTTTACTCTCACCTGTCTCCCCTATGAGGCCTTCTTCAGTCTGGATGCGATTGTGCGCACGGTCTGGCGAATGTGGGTCACCCACAAACGACTCCTGGAGTGGAAACTGCCGAGCGATGCGGATCGCCAAAGTCGCACGAGCCTTGCTGCCTCCTGGCGGACAATGTGGGTTGCCCCCGCCCTGGCCGCTGCGGCGGGAATTTATCTGGCCTTTTCGAGGCCGGCCGCGCTCGGCGTGGCGGGGCCCATCCTGGGCCTCTGGTTTGTCTCTCCGGCCATCGCTTGGTGGATCAGTCGACCGCGCGCGCGCCGGCGGGAAGAGCTGACAGCGGCTCAAATCCTCTTTCTGCGGAAGCTTTCCCGGAAAACCTGGGCGTTCTTCGAGACTTTCGTCGGCCCGGAAGATAATTGGCTGCCGCCGGATAACTATCAAGAGCCTCCCGTTGCAGCGGCCGCGCATCGTACGTCACCGACCAACATGGGACTGGCGCTGCTGGCGAATTTGTCCGCGTACGACTTCGGCTATATTTCGGCCGGACAACTCATCGAACGCACGGGGAATGCGTTCCGCGCGATGCAAAAATTGGAACGCCACCAAGGCCACTTCTACAACTGGTATGACACCCAGTCTTTGAAACCACTGCCACCGAACTATATATCGACGGTGGACAGCGGGAATCTCGCGGGCCACCTGCTGACCTTGCGGCCGGGTCTGCTCGCCCTTCCCGAACGCCGGATCCTAACAGCGCGATGGTTTGACGGACTCGGCGACACCCTGCGGATTCTCGTGGACGTTGCGGGAGAAGCCGCTCCAGCCCAGCTCGGTCAACTCCGGAAGGAGCTGGCCTCGGCATCCGTTTCCCGACCAACGACGCTCGCAGCGGCACGGCTGACCCTTGGCCGGCTGGTGACCACCGCCGCGGCGGTGGTGGGCAGATTTGAAGCGGACCCCGAAAGCCAGGCGAGCGGGTGGTCCCGTGCCTTCGCCCGGCAATGCCAGGACGCCCTCGATGAGCTGACGTTTCTCACGCCGTGGACCTTGCTGCCACCGACTTCTCCGGACAGACGAATCGACTTTGGCGGCCTCGATGAGATCCCCACCCTGCACGAACTGGCCGGATTTGAGAAGGAGCGGCTGCCGGCCATCGAGGATCGCCTCGGCTCGGCAGCAACCCCCGAGGAAAACGAGCAGCTGGGTGAGCTTCGCCGGCTCATCACTCTATCAAGCCGTCGCGCCAGAGAAAGGATTGCGGCCATCAAACGCCTGGCGCGGCAATCCGGCGAACTGGCCGATATGACGTATGACTTCCTTTACGACAAGGCGCGTCATCTGCTGGCGATCGGCTACAACGTTGCGGAGCGACGCCGGGACCCGAGTTACTACGATCTGCTGGCTTCGGAAGCGAGGTTTTCCAGTTTCGTGGCGATTGCGCAGGGGCAACTGCCGCAGGAGAGCTGGTTCGCCCTGGGACGTCTGCTCACTATCGCCGGTGGAGAACCGATCCTCCTTTCGTGGAGCGGTTCGATGTTCGAATACCTGATGCCGCTCCTGGTAATGCCGACATACGAAGATACGCTGCTCGACCAGACCTATAAGGCGGCTGTGGCCAGGCAGGTCGAGTATGGAAAAAAGCGTGCCGTGCCGTGGGGCATTTCGGAAAGTGGTTACAATGCCATCGATGTGCATCTCAACTACCAATACCGCGCCTTTGGTGTCCCCGGTCTGGGGCTCACACGCGGGCTCGCCGAGGACCTGGTGATTGCGCCCTATGCCTCGGCGCTGGCGCTGATGGTGGCGCCCAAGGAGGCGTGTCTGAACCTCGAGCGGCTTGCTGTCGAAGGCTTTGAAACCCGTTATGGCTTCTACGAGGCGATCGACTACACGCCTTCGCGCCTGCCGCCTGGCCAAACGGGCGTCGTGGTTCGGTCCTTCATGGCCCATCACCAGGGCATGAGTCTCCTTTCTTTGGCCCATCTGCTCCTGGACCGCCCGATGCAGAAGCGCTTCGCGTCGGATCCCTTGTTCCAGGCGACCATGCTGTTGCTCCAGGAGCGAATCCCAAAGGCCACAGCGTTCTATGCGCATACCACCGAGCTCTCCGAGCACCATTTGGCTTCCGGCGCCCTGGAGACGCCGATACGCGTTTTCGGCAGTCCCAACACGCCGAACCCGGAAGTGCAGTTGCTCTCGAACGGCAGATACCACGTGATGATCACCAACGCCGGCGGCGGTTACAGTCGCTGGAAAGACCTCGCCATCACCCGTTGGCGCGAAGACCGCACCTGTGACAACTGGGGTACGTTCTGTTACATCCGCGACGTGACCAGCAGGGAGTTCTGGTCGACCGCATATCAGCCGACACTCAAGCGATCGAAGCATTTTGAGGCCATCTTCTCGGAAGGGCGAGCCGAGTTTCGCGGACGCGACCACGACTATGACACCCATACCGAGATCGCTGTTTCGCCCGAGGATGACATCGAACTGCGCCGCGTCCGCATCACCAACCGCGCGCGGACGCGTCGCACGATCGATGTTACCAGTTACGCGGAAGTGGTTCTGGCGCCGCAAGCCGCCGACGCACTGCATCCGGCGTTCAGCAATCTATTTGTGCAAACCGAGATCATTCGCCGGCAGCGAGCGATCCTCTGCACGCGACGACCCCGATCCCAGGGCGAGCAGGCGCCCTGGATGCTGCACCTGATGGCTGTGCATGGGGCGGAGATCGGAGAAGTCTCCTATGAGACCGATCGCATGCAGTTTATCGG
>JAQAZR010000446.1:0-6474 GCA_032127235.1 Deltaproteobacteria bacterium | reverse complement strand
GGGGCAGACCTACCCCATGACCCTGCCGGTTTGGGCATACAGAAACTACAGCGACATCGACCTGATGGCCCGGCCTGAAGGTATCGCCACCGGACTCGTCATCGCAGGCGTGATCATCGCCGTCATCGTGCTCTCCCAGGCGCTGACCCGCATGGCCCGGCGCAGAGGCGCCATCATATGAAACCTCTGAATCGCTCGATTGTCGGCGGACTGATCTTCTTTGCCGTCGGGCTGCCGTTCCTTCAACACGTGATCTGGTCCTTCAGCAACCGTTGGTTCTATCCCGGACCGCTGCCCCAGCAGTGGGGATGGCGCGCCTGGCAGTACGTCTTCGACACGGCTGGAGCCCAGATTGTCGGCGCCATAGGCCAGAGCCTGGCGGTTGCGACGGTGACAGCTGTCATTGCACTGTTGATCGGACTGCCGGCCGGCCGGGCGCTCGGTCTCTACGCCTTCAAGGGTAAGGACGTCATCTCGGTCATTCTTATCCTGCCGGTTATCGTGCCGCCGCTGTGTGTCTCGATGGGGCTTCATCACTGGTTCATCCGCCTGGGACTGGCGGAATCCTTTTCCGGCGTGGTGCTGGTGCACCTGACCTTTTGTCTTCCTTACACCGTCTTTGTCTTGTGGGGGGTCTTCTCGAATTATAATCCGGAATTCGAAGACCAGGCGCGATCCCTGGGAGCCTCCACCACCGGCATCGTCCTGCGGGTGATGCTGCCGATGACGCTGCCGGGGCTGGTGGTGGCGGCCTTGTTTTCATTTCTGCTCTCCTGGAGCCAGTATCTGGCGACGCTGATCATCGGCGGTGGAAAGATCACCACCCTGCCGATTATTCTTTTTGCGTTGATGACCAGCGGAGACCGTCCGGTCGCGGCCGCGGTCAGCCTTGTTTTCGTGGCACCGGCTTTCTTGGCGCTGTTGTTAAGCGCCCGTTATATGGGCCGGCAAAGCATGGTGGGAATCTGGTAATGGGTGATCTGGTTCTCGAAAAACTGTCGATTCGATATGGCCGCCGACCGGTAATCGTCGACTTCAGCCTGAGGGTGGCCGACGGTGAGATGGTGTCGATTTTAGGTCCCAGCGGCGCGGGCAAGACGACGATTCTGAAGGCCGTGGCCGGCTTGATCGAACCTGTCAGCGGTGATATTCGTCTCGATGGAAAATCCCTGGCGGGCGTTCCGCCGGATAAGCGAAACACGATCATGGTTTTTCAGAAACCACTGCTCTTTCCCTTTATGAACGTGGAACAGAACATCGCTTTCGGATTGAGAATGAAGGGAATGGCGCAGCTCCAGGTGCGCAGGGCGGTTGAGGATATCCTGGCCCTCACGCAGCTGGCCGGACTCGATAAAAGAAAGGTCCATGAACTCTCCGGCGGACAGCAGCAGCGGGTCAGTCTTGCCCGGGCACTGGTGTTGAAACCCGCTGTGCTGCTGTTGGACGAACCCTTGAGCAACCTGGATGCCAATTTGCGTCAACAGATGCGGGAGCTGATTCAAGAAATTCAGGAAAAGACGCGCGTGACGACCCTCTTCGTGACCCATGACCAATCCGAAGCCCTGATCATGTCCCATCGCGTTACCCTGCTTTTAGACGGCAGACTGCGTCAGGTCGGCAAACCGCAGGATCTTTACCACCGCCCCGCGGACCCTGATGTCGCCCGGTTCTTCGGCGGCACCAACTTTTTCGAGGGGCGATTCAAGGACGGATTTCTCCACACCGGTTTCGGTGATTTCGAATTGCCGGCGGTCAACGGCAACGGACTCCCGCTGACCGCAACGATCCGGCCGGAAGATATTCTGATATCGGCGACCAGCGACTTCGAACTGGAAGGGCAGGTGGAACGTGTCCACTTCGAGGGCATGGCCACCCGGCTCCGGGTGAAGTGCCGCGGTGGACACCTGGTGGTATTGACCGGCAGGGAGGAGTTCTTCCCTGGTCAAACGGTCCGTTTGCGTCTGCCGGCCGAAAGGATTCGGGTGTTTCCCGCCGGAAGCGGTTAAACCGGCTAAACGGACTGACCATGAGCTTGATGACAGACTATCTGCCCCGCGTGCAATCCTATCTCGACAGCCGGGACTGGCGTGATGTGCCGGCCATGAACGGGCATCGTTTTACGGTCGCTCCGCTCGCCCAGGGAGAATACAACCTGAACTACCTGATTTCCTCGGAAACGAACGGCCTTAAGCTGGTGTTCCGGGTCAACATCGGCACTCAGATCGGGCGGTCGGATCAGGTATTATACGAATACCGGGCCTTGAAGCTGCTGGCAGGAAGCGGACATACACCTCGGCCCTGTTTCGTGGACGACACCCGAAAGATTCTCGACCGGGGTGCGTTGGTGATGGAGTACCTGCCGGGGGAACAGCTGGACTACAAAAGGGATCTGGCGGCGGCGGCGGGTCTTTTTGCCACGGTCCATCAGGTCGAGGTCGATCCGGCCGACAACCATTTGATCCGAGAAGATGCGCCGCTTTCGCTGATATACGACGAGTGCACGGGACTCCTGACGCATTACTTTGAGTCGGACCTGGCCGATGCCGCGATCCGTGCCTACTTGAATGAGGTGATCCTCTGGGCCGATTCCGCCCGAGCGCAGGAGAAGTACTTCACGAAAGATCCCTGGCTCTGCATCGTCAATACGGAAGTCAACTCGGGCAACTTCGTCGTCAACCGCGATCGCGGCTCGATTCATCTGGTCGACTGGGAAATGCCGCGCTGGGGCGATCCGTCGCAGGATTTGTGCCACTTCTGCTCCCCGTTGACCACGCTTTGGAAGACCGACTTTCGGATGGCGCCCCGTGAAAAGAAAGGATTCATCGATACCTATTGTTGCGGTGTCGGAGACAAACACCTTCGTGACACGCTGCCCGATCGAATTCGCCTTCGTGACCCGTTCGTGTATCTACGGGGCATCTCGTGGTCGGCCATGGGGTGGGTGGCCTACCAGACCGAGTTCTCCGGGATGAAGAATCCCGACACCTGGGAGACCTTGCAGCGCTACTTGGACCTGGCTTTCATCAGATCCCTGTTCGACCCGTTCCTCAATGATTGACATTGCCGATTTACCGGACGGCGCAAATCTGTTATACAATAGAAATGTTATGTCGCTTGACCGCTTTTACTCGACCTAAACAGGAAAGAATGACCGCTACCCGGCCCAGGTAACCTCAACATTATGATCGCCAAACGGACAATACTCGGAAATGAATTGATCAAAGAGATTATTTCCATCAGGACGGATACGCTTTGGAAAATGCTCGCTCAGAAAAAAGACAAAAGTCTACCCGGTATCACCGAAGAGGGCGCCACCGGGAAATACGACAACAAGGGGGCCATATTCATTCCGGGCGGATTGATTTTACAGGATGTGGACGAGAATCCCATTCAATATGAATCCTCCGGGGCCATAGACACCGGCTCGTTTAGTGAGAAAATCAAGTCGGCCATGCGATACGATAACGCCACTCTGCTGTATCCGGATGGCGTTGTTTCCGGCATTAACCTCGACAGCGGTTTTTTCTCGAAAGCTGCCAGAAGAGTATATACCTTCAAAAGCGCCGCGTTCAGAAGAACGATGAAAACCGGTCCGAAGATCCCCACCAAAATAAGTTCGGACGATATCATCCGCAGTCATTGTCCGACCTATTTCAAACCACCTTACGGTGCCCGAACACGGATCAGCACGTGCGCGTCGGTCGGCCTGATCGATCCGCCCATGTTCTTTACCTATTGCAGCAATGAGCTCAACTTTACCCAGGAACAGGCCGAAGCCTTTTCCCGAAGCCTCGATGCGGCACAGGAGCCGGTAACGGCCAAGAGTGGAAAGGTGCTTTACCCTCCCTACATTGTCGTTTGCCACGATACGCGTTACAAGGAGAACAGTTTCACCGGACTGACGCGAATATTGGGGATTGGAAAATTTGGTGAGTTTTGCACCTTTTCTATAGAGGAAGTAAATCCGACCCTGCTTGGTGAACTCAAACGCAAGAATCAGGAGTTCGGACCGGAGGATGTCTTCGCCGAATACGACGGCATAAAGGTACTGGGAGTGCTGCGGATCTACGCTCCGACAAATGCCGGGAAGCGATCCTTAAAGTACGATCTTCATATTGTGTCTCCGAAAAAGGACCTGGATATCAGCCCCGAGCAGATAGAGAAAGAGGCGCGGAGCCGGTATCACATCGATTAAGGGCTCACTCGAAAATTCTGACTGCGTGTTGACTTCCGCTCCAATTTGGTTCTCTGACCTCGATCCAGTCGTTCTGCTTCACCGCTTGAGGCTCATGAGGCGGCGGAAGATAGCCTTGACGATGGGAGTGAGGCGCGATCGGTTGTACGCGTCGCCGCACTGACGAATGGCTTCGGCTGCCGTCGGATAAGGGTGAATCACATTGGCCAGTTTGCCAAGCCCCATCCCGCTTTGTATCGCCACCGTGATTTCGCTGATCATGTCACCGGCATGGCTGCCGACAATCGTCGCTCCCAGGATTTGATCCGTGCCTTTCTTCACGTGTATCTTCACAAAACCCTCTGTCTCGCCGTCGACAATGCCCCGGTCGACGTCGGAGAACTCCCTCGTGAATGTTGCAAACTCGGTGTTTTGCTCTTGCAGGTCCTTTTCGTAGAGCCCCACGTGGGCCACTTCGGGATCTGTGTAGGTCACCCACGGAATGAGGAAGTTGGAGAATTTGTCACGGCCGAAAAAAAGGGCGTTGCGAATCACCAGGCGTGCCATGAAGTCGGCCATGTGCGTGAACTGGTACTTGCTCGCCACATCCCCCACGGCAAAGACATCCGGATTGGTGGTTTGCAGCTTATCGTTAACTTCGATGCCCATGCGCTCATCGTATGCCACGCCGGCATCCTCAAGGCCAAGACCCCTGACCGCCGGCTTGCGTCCCGCTGCAACCAGTAACGCGTCGAATTCCAGCGACCGTTCGGTTCCATCGCCGTCTTCTATTACAACCGTCACCGGAGGCTTTCCGCCGCGGTCCTCCACGCCTTTGTATTTGGTGTGAAACGCGAAAGTGACCCCGTCTCGCCGCAGCGACGTTTCGACGATCCTGGCCGCGTCCGTATCCTCTTTTTCAAGGATCTTGTCGCTGCGCGAAAAGACCGTCACCTGCGAACCGAAGCGTTGGAACGCCTGGGCGAGCTCCATACCGATGGGGCCCGCACCGATAATGCCGAGACGGGCGGGCAACTTCGTCAGGTTGAAAACCGTGGCATTGGTGAGATACGGCGCTTCTTTCAGCCCCGGAATGCCCGGGATGGCCGCGGTGCCGCCGGTAGCCACCACTGCTTTGGAAAATGTGAGCGTCTTGCCGTTGACGTCGATGCTGTTTTTACCGGTGAATCTGCCCCGGCCGAGAAAAACGTCCACACTGAGCTGCTCGGTGAAACGTTTGGCTGAGTCGTTCGGCGCAATGCCGGCCCGGAGCCGGCGCATGCGCTCCATCACAAAGCCGAAATCGACCGAGACCTGGCCGGTGACCTTGACGCCGAATGCGGCGGCGTCGCGCACGGCCGCGGCCGCCTTGGCGCACCGCAGCAATGCTTTCGACGGCACGCAGCCCACATTGAGGCAGTCGCCGCCCAGAAGGTGGGATTCGATCAGCGCCACGCGCGCGCCGACCCCCGCAGCGCCCGCGGCGGACACCAGCCCGCCGGAACCGGCCCCGATCACCACCAGGTTGTAGGTGGGCTTGGGCGTCGGGTCCACCCACGCTTTCGGGTGGACGAGATCGAGAAGCTTGGTATTGTGTTCATCGAGGGGTGAAATACCGCACGCCTCGAGGTCGACCTGTGCAAAGGAAGCCAATTCCGGGTCGCGCTCCGGGATGGCGGGCTGGAGCGTGAAGGTCCGGTCTTCTACCGCAGCGAGCGGCGCGATGAAATCCGCCCAACTGACAGCGCCGCCATCGGGTCTGCGGGCCGCCATGCCGTGGTCCTCATCCGTGGTGAAGCGGTAGAACAGGTTCTTGTTCTCGAACGGGTGGGCGTCTAGAACGTGGTGAAACACGCCGGCATTCAGCATCATGTTGCCGATGCGCACGGCATCCGCCGCGTCGCCGGCGATGCCCTCGTCCACCAGCTTATCGACCGCCTCGCTGCCGACGAAGCACTTCGGGTAAGACTTCGGCGGGATACCATATTTGCGATCGCGGATGTCGAGGACGCTCCTCACACGGGCAGTCAATTCTTCGAGTTCGCCGCTGTCGAACGACGCCTCGGCATCTTTGAGCTCTTCATTTGTCATGACGATATCCCTCCATTCTCGTTTACGCTTATCCAGGTTGTCCACCGACCGATGTCGTGCTATTTCACTACACCCGGCCAGTTCATGTCTGCTTTTTGAATATACCCGGGCACGTCTTCCAACCACTTCGCTTGAATTTCCTGGTTGTAGTTCAGGTAGAGCTTGCCGTCGACAATTTTCCATGCGCTCGGATCGATATCGGCGGTCTT
>JAQAZR010000445.1:0-5962 GCA_032127235.1 Deltaproteobacteria bacterium | reverse complement strand
AGGTCCTTTCGGGCGCAATACCCCTTGTGCAGATAGCCCTTTTTGAGTCCGTTTGCGGTGATGATCTGCAGGTGGGTGTGGTGATACCAGTTGCCGTTTTCTTGAAAGTCGCCGATCCGTGCAAATTCATCACCGGCTTTGAGATGGGTGGCCGCGGGCGGCAGCGATCCCGGATTCAAGTGACCGTAGAAGCTGTAAAAGGCTTCGAAGCCGGAACCGGCGTGCTTCAGAAGAATGAAACCACCGTAGTTGCCCTCCCCTTCCTCGTAACCGGCCTGACTGACAACAGCATCCAGCGGCGCATGCAGCGCGCTGTTCACCGGAACCATGATATCCACCCCCAGGTGGTAGTAACGCTCATCGACGACCATCTGCGGGCAGTCCCGCAAGAGAGTGTCACGGCGTTCCAGATACCCGCCCAGGCCCCAGTTGCTTCCTGCGGCCATCTGTCCTTCCAACAGAGACTGGAAGTTCTTTTGGTCCCGAACGTCGATTTGCGCCAGGAGATGATTTCCGGTCGACAAATCGATCGGCAAAGGATCCCCCTTCAGGTTGTCAAACAGCCGTGCCAGATGGATTTGACGGTCGTACAGAGCGTATGGATAACGAAGCATTTGTGTTTCCTTACTCTATTTGCTGAATTGGATTTCCGTATCAAAAAGCGGCGTTCAATATCCTGGTCATTGTGGGGCCGTCGATGTTGCCGCCACTGACGATCACCCCGATCTTTCCCTGGACCGTTAGCCTGCCATTGATCAGCGCCGCCACCCCCAGGGCCCCCGAAGGTTCGACCACCAGCTTCATGCGGTAAAAAAGAAACCGGACGGCTTCCATGATGGCGGCTTCCGACACGGTCTGCATATCGTCCACATACTTTCTGATCAGCGGGAAAGTCAGCTTACCGAGGCACGGTGTCCGGGTGCCGTCCGCGATGGTCGGTGGATTGTGCACGGTGTGCAGGGTTCCGGTTTTGAAAGACTTCGTGGCGTCATCGGCCAATTCCGGCTCGACACCGATCACACGGCAGGTCGGCGTTACCCCCTTGACGGCCACGGCCGAGCCGCTCAGCAACCCCCCTCCGCCGCAGGGAACCAGCAGGGCATCGAGGGCGGTTTGAGTCTCGATCAGTTCCAGGGCCGCTGTCCCCTGGCCGGCGATCACATCTTCGTGATCATAGGGGGGTATCATGGTGAACCCGTGTTCGACCTCGAGCCGCCGGGCGATTTCCTCACGGCTTCCTGTCTGCGGATCGTAATCGATCACCGTGGCCCCGTATGCTTCGGTGGCTGCCCTCTTTATGGCCGGCGCATCGATCGGCATGACCACGGTCGTCGCCACGCCCAGAAGTTGGCCCACCAGCGCCATGGCCTGGGCATGGTTGCCGGACGAAAACGCGATTACGCCACGCGCCTTTTCCGCATTCGACAGGCGACTCACGGCATTGTAGGCACCACGGAACTTGAAAGCACCGACCCGCTGGAAATTTTCGCACTTCAAGAAAACATCCGCGCCGACCATTCGATTCAAGGTGCGGGATGTCTGCACCGGCGTTACGGCGGCCCAGCCGCGCAGCCGTTCGCGGGCGGCCTCGATCCGGCCGAACATATCGGTTGAGCTGTTATTGACCAAAACTTGACTCCTTCGTTTTTTTTCAGGCCGGATTCACGTCATCGACACTGTTTGAATCCGGCTTTTCGAGATTTATATTGAAGACACATCAAAAATCAAACTATAAATGGTGCGGTCGGTGTCGGCGGCTAGCCGCTGATGATCGTCATGAAATCAAATTCGAAACACAATCGCTATTGAATTTGGCCTCGATCATGGTCACTTTAAGGTTTCTAAAGGGATTTATGAAAACATCGTCACTGATCAATTTTTTCTTGGCAACTCTGATTTTCGTCGGGTGCACCGGTGTGCCCGCCGGGCTGCGTCCCGTCACCGATTTCGAACCGGAACGGTATCTCGGAAAATGGTACGAAATTGCCCGGCTCGATCATCGTTTTGAGCGCAACCTCAGCAATGTTTCGGCCCTTTATTACAAGAAGGAAGATAACGCCATCGGGGTTGTCAACCGCGGCTATAACGAAAAATCCGGCAAATGGGAAGAGATCGAAGGCACAGCTTTCTTCACCCAAAACGAGTCGGTCGGTAGTCTAAAAGTATCATTTTTTGGGCCTTTTTACGGTGGATACCACATTATTGTCCTGGATCGAGAATCATACCAATATGCCATGGTCGTGGGGCCACGTCGGTCCTACCTCTGGATTCTATCCCGGCAGAAAAAAATGGACCAGAAGATTCTCACCGAACTGGTCGCACAGGCTGAGCAATTGGAATTTGACACCGAAAAATTGATCTACGTGGATCAGAATCGACCCGATGCATGACGTTTGGTTATGTCATAGGACCGAAAGCGATCAAAATGTTACGAAGGAGGCGGCCGATGTCGAAGCGAGATGAGTTCATTAGAAAAATGAAAGATCGGTTGGATGGGTGGAACCTGGAGATCGATGCACTTGAGGAAAAGTTTCGAAAGATCAAGACCGATATGACGGATAAGTACCAGGCCCAAATAGACGAATTGCGCAAAAAGCGCCGGGAAGGCGACCGAAAACTGGAGCAAATTCGAGCGGCCGGAGAAGGTACATGGGCGCATTTGAAAGCAGAAAGCGAACACGCCTGGAACGCAATGAAGGATGCGCTCGAGGCTTTCAAGTCTCATTATAGAAATGATAGCGATTCCTCTAAACGTTCTGACGAACGCAGGGAATGAGGACGGAGGAATGATGCTTCAAAGACTTAGGGCTCGCTCTAAAATAACTGTCCATTTTGGACGCCGATGCATCCCGTCCGGCTGCGTTGCAAAATCTCGGAATATCAAGATATTCCTGCGATTTTACGCCTTGCCGGCCGGGCGCCTCAACGCCCGAAATCACCAATTAATTTTTTCGCGAACCCTAAGGTTAGCGTCGATATTTTTTATAATCGCCATTGTCGGCGCGTGTTCCGGAATACAAGTGAGCCAGGATTACGATCCGTCGACAAATTTCGATCCTTACCGCACGTTTGCCTGGGCTCCCGAACCGCCCCAAAAGAGCGGCGACGTTTTAATCGACAGCCCCTTCATGGACCGCCGCATCCGCAACGCGATCGAAACAACGCTGAAATCCAGGGGCTATCCGAAAGCCGCGGCCGGCAAGCCGGATTTCCTCGTAACCTATCAACTCGTGGTCAGAACCCAGGTCGAAGTCAACACCGTCGGACCGGCATTTGGATGGGGAGGCTACCCCTACGGCTACTGGGGATACCCCTACCCGTATTGGGGCGGAATCGACTACACGACCTATGTCAATCAATACGAGGTCGGAACACTGATCGTCGACTTCACGGATGCCGAAACACATCAGTTGTTCTGGCGCGGGATCGGATCCCGGCGCGTCTCCCAGCAATCGACGCCTGAAAAAACCACCGAAGTGGTCAACCGCACGGTTGGAGAAATCCTGGCTCAGTATCCACCACTGCCGGGAAAGTAAGCGCTTGACACCATGAATGGGGTCCGGCGTTGAATGAATCTCCCTGCAGCAACCTGCAGGGTATCAAAGCTGATTGATTTTATCCCCTCACCCAAACCCTCTTCCCAGGAAGAGGGTTTGGGTGGTGTCCCTGCAGCGAGCTACAGGGAATAATCAAGTTTAAGGACCCGCACGTGAGAATTTTTCGGGAGGAACCCATGCACATCGTCAAGCAGGCTTTTTATCTGTTAATCGTGGTGACTCTGGGAGGCTGTGCCGGTGTCAGGGTCAGCCAGGATTACGAACCCGGTACGGACTTTGCCACCTACAAGGCATTCGACTGGAAGTCGGCAGTCCAGCCGCAAACCGGAGATATTCGGATTGACAATCCACTGCTCGATGGACGCATCCGCAAAGCCGTCGAGAGTGTCCTGATTGCAAAGGGATACCGGAAAACCGACCAGGGGAGCGCCGATTTTTTGGTTGCCTACAGTTTGGCCGTCCAGGCTAAAGTCGATTCGTCTCCGGTGAGTATCGGCACCGGTTTCGGTATCGGTGGCGGGGGATCCTTCGGCGGTATCGGCATCGGAACGCCGGTTGTGGACAGTTACGAAGAGGGATTGCTGGTTATTAATCTTTACGATACAAAAACCGGGCAACTTATCTGGAGAGGCTCCGGCACCCGACGGCTGGGGTGGCAATCGGACCCGGCTAAAA
The DNA here is from genome assembly GCA_032127235.1 of Deltaproteobacteria bacterium. Lineage (GTDB taxonomy): Bacteria > Desulfobacterota > Desulfobacteria > Desulfobacterales > SG8-13 > JARFQH01. The sequence goes on along the minus strand of JAQAZR010000445.1, from coordinate 1,730 downwards.
ACACGGAGGAAGTCAACACTCTCGTGGACAAAATCCTGGCGCAATATCCGCCGCCGTCGAAAAGTTAAATGGTTTCCATTCATGTTCGATTAAAGATCGCACCACTTTCTGGCAATGTCGGTGTAGGCAGCCGTCGCTTCCTCGATCCTGGAAAGGCGGCAGAATTCATCGGTTTTGTGGGCCATACCCGGTTCTCCGGGACCGAGAATGACCGCTGGAGGATGGCCAAACGCTGCCGTCAGGGCCGATGCATCGGTAAAGTACGACACCCCGCGGGGAACGGGACGTTCAGCGATATAAGATTCCATCACGTCAAACACTTCCCTCACCCACCGGTCTTCCGGGTCGGAGGCCACTGCGGGAGATTCGGTGATCATTTTCAGCGCGACATCTTCTCCAAGCCATGCCTGAAGCGCTCGGCAAATCCGGTCGCCGCTCTGCGGGGGAACCGTGCGGATATCGATTGTAAAAACGGCGCGGTCCGGCACTGAATTGATGTTGATGCCGCCGGTAACGGTTCCAACGTTAACGGTCGGCCTGCCGAGCACCGGATGAGGCGCGGTGTCGAAATCGAATCCGTCGAGCCGCACGATCGCCCGGGCCGCCTTGCAGATGGCGTTGACACCCTGCTCCGGCATGGATCCGTGCGCCGTGACGCCGGTCGCCACGGCTTCCAGCCAAAAGGCCCCCTTATGCCCGAGGATCGGATAGTTGGATGTCGGCTCTCCGACCACCAGGGCCCCGGCCCGACCGAGGATGTCTCTCTGTGCAGCCAGATACGTTGCCCCTTCGCAGCCGTTTTCCTCACCGGCCGTCAGAACCAGCACAATCCCCGACGACCCGCCGGTCATCGAGGCAATCCGAAGCCCGGCGAGGATCATGGCCGCCAGACCGCCTTTCATGTCAGAGGACCCCCGGCCGTAAATCCTGTCGCCGTCTGTATCGCCACCGAAAGGATCGCCGGCCCATTGTGACAACCCGAGAGGCACGGTGTCCAGATGACCGGAGAAACACAAGGGCGGTCGGTCAGCGTTGAATATTTTCCTGGCCACCAGGCTGGTTCTTCGGGGCGCAAATTCATGATACCCGACATCGAAACCGCCCGCACTCAGCAGGTCACCGATGAAAGCGGCGCATTCCCGCTCGTTTCCCGGCGGGTTGACGGTGTTATAGGAGATCAGCCGGCGGGTCAGCAATGCGGGCGTGTAGATCGGGGGCATTCTTTATGTTCCTGTCAGTGAGTTTAGTATGAAAATAGAAACTTGAAACTTGAAACTCGAAACTCAGAACACGGAACCCTCATATGAAACTACGCCCTAATGACACAGTTTCTTACACGATCAGACTGAGCGGCCAGAGGCGCCGCTGAACCGTGAACCTTGAACTGCTCAACCTACCTAGAATTTTCATGCACCGTGACAGCCTGCAGCCATGTGTGTTTAGACGTTTAACAGTCGATCCACAATGTTCCAGAAGACCTTCAGGCCCGGCTCGATCAGCGCTTCTGGAAAATCATAGTCCGGACTGTGCAGCGGCGCGGCAGCCTCGCCGGCACCCAGCGCGAACATGGCCCCCGGAGTTTTCGAGGTGGTGAATTGCCCGAAGTCTTCCGACCAGCGAAACGGCTCTGTGAGCCAGGCGACTTCCAGACCGCTCTCAGTCGCAGCCAGGGCAATGGTTTGAACGGCGGTGATGTCGTTGACCCCGGCCGCAAAATAGTCTTCCCAATC
>JAQAZR010000444.1:0-3909 GCA_032127235.1 Deltaproteobacteria bacterium | reverse complement strand
TTGATGTTCAACGCCGTGGTCGGCTTCTGGCAGGAATACCAGGCCGGCAACGCGGTGGAGGCCCTCAAGAAGAAACTGGCACTCAAGAGCCGGGTCCTGCGGGACGGCAACTGGCAGGAAATCGACGCCAAAGAGCTGGTTCCGGGCGATATCGTGCGCCTGCGACTGGGAGACATCATCCCCGCCGATGCCAAACTGACGGAAGGCGACTATCTGAGCGTAGACCAGTCGGCCCTCACGGGTGAGTCTTTACCGGTCAGCAAGCAGAGCGGAGACCTTGTCTACTCGAGTTCGGTGGCCAAACAGGGCGAGATGGTCGCCCTGGTAACGGCGACCGGCAGCAGCACTTACTTCGGCAAAACCGCCAAACTGGTCGCCGGTGCCAAGTCGGTATCGCACTTCCAGAAGGCCGTGCTGCAGATCGGCGACCACCTGATCTATCTCAGCCTGGGACTGGTGGCGGTGCTCATCCTCGTCCAATTGTTCCGGGGCACGCCGCTGCTGGAACTGGTCCAATTCGCCCTCATCCTGACCGTGGCCTCCATACCGGTGGCGATGCCGGCCGTACTTTCCATCACGATGGCCGTGGGTGCCCTGGCGCTCTCCAAAATGAAAGCCATTGTCTCGCGTCTTGAGTCCATCGAGGAAATAGCCGGGATGGACATCCTGTGCTCCGATAAAACCGGGACTCTGACCCAAAACCAGCTCACTTTAGGTGAACCCGCGGTCTTCGAGGCCGAGAACGCCCAGGACCTCATTCTGGCCGGCGCACTGGCTTCCGAGGCCGAGGACCGGGACAGCATCGATCTGGCAGTGATGGGCGGACTTCAGGATCAAGCCGTCCTCAAGACGTACGAGCAAGTCAAATTCGTGCCCTTTGATCCGGTCGGCAAACGCACCGAAGCCGTCATCCGGGACCGCCAGGGGCAGACCTTCAAGGTCACCAAAGGTGCGCCCCAGGTGATTCTGGAACTCGCGCGGGTCAGCCAGGACACCAAGACAACAGCCGACCAAGTGATCAACGATTTCGCCGCCAAGGGCGATCGCACCCTCGGCGTAGCCCGTTCAAACGATGACGGGTCGTGGTGTTTTCTGGGCATTCTGCCCCTCTACGATCCGCCCCGCGAAGACTCCGCGGAGACCATCGCCCAGGCTCAGGCTCACGGCATTCAGGTCAAGATGGTAACCGGCGACAACCTCGCCATCGCCCGCGAGATTGCCGGACAGCTGGGACTCGGAAAAAACCTTTACGCTGCGGAGAAACTGCTTAAAATCGGCGGCGAAAAAGGCGAAATGGCCACCGATACGGCTGAGCAGGTGGAAAAGGCCGACGGCTTCGCCCAGGTCTTCCCCGAGCACAAATTCGGCATCGTCAAGGCCCTGCAAGCCAGAGGCCACATCGTCGGAATGACCGGCGACGGTGTCAACGATGCCCCGGCCCTCAAACAGGCCGATATGGGTGTGGCCGTCAGCGGTGCCACCGATGCCGCCCGCGCCGCTGCAAATCTGATCCTTACGGCACCGGGGTTGTCGGTCATTATCAACGCGGTCGAAGAGGCGCGCCGGATCTTCGAGCGCATGAACAGCTACGCCATTTACCGCATTACAGAGACCATCCGCATCATGATCTTCGTCGTGCTGGCGATGGTTGTCTTCAACTTCTACCCCATCACCGCCATCATGATCATCCTGCTGGCCTTCCTCAACGATGTACCCATCATGACCATCGCCTACGACCGCACCTGGCTGGATCCCCAGCCGGTGCGCTGGAACATGCACCGGATCATCGCCGTCTCCACTGTGATGGGCTTGACCGGGGTCTCCGGCAGCTTTCTGATGCTGTACCTGGCCCTTAACTGGCTCCATCTGAGCATTCCCGAGGTTCAGACCTATATCTTCCTTAAAATGGCCGTTGCCGGGCATCTGACGCTGTTTGTCTCCCGCAGCAAGCAATTTTTTCTAAAAAAGCCCTATCCGGCCCCGATCATGATCTGGTCGGCCATGGGCACCAAACTGCTGGGGACCTTATTGGCCGCCTATGGTTTCGGCGTCATCACGCCGATCACCTGGCCGCAAATCGCTTTGATCTGGGGCTACTCCATCACCTGGGCTTTTCTCACGGACTGGGCCAAGATTCGCGTGTATCATCACTTCGGCATGCAGACGCGGCGTCATGAAACGTTTCTCAAGACCGTCCAACAGCCTTTCATACCGCATGAAGGCAGCCGCACACACGGCCGGCCGCTGCACGTTAAACATGGTTAGTCGATCAAAGGGGACATCATCACATCACGGTCATCACCAATGAAACCGTTACAGGGGTTGCATCAGTTACCGATACCATCACTCTGCGAGAAAACCGTGCTCATATTAAGGAGGAATACAAAATGAGAAGGCATCTGATAATCATGCCAGCGAAATTGGTTTTATCGGATTGAGACCTTAAAGAAAAGGATTCCCAGAGCGATCTACACAAAGCAGCTTTGAGAGGAAGCAGTGAACTTGGTGCGATACAGCGAGGAACCTGAAAGGAGAATACGATGATTAAAGTGTTGCCGGAGAGTAAGGGAAATATTCTTGTCCTCAGAGCGGTAGCCAAGTTAACCGATCAGGACTATAAGGATGTTCTCATTCCACGCCTGGAGTCGATTATCCGTGAACATGTCAAGGCGAGGCTTCTACTGGATATGGGTGATGATTTCCACGGATGGCAAGCTGCGGCGTTGTGGGATGACGCTCGCTTTGGGCTTGCGCACAGAAACGATTTTGAAAAAATGGGCGTGATTGGCGGCCCCAGATGGGTTGAGTGGGGGTTGAAGCTCGCTGCTATGGTCGTCAGCGGCGAGATAAGAAGTTTCTCCTCGGGCGAACGCGAAGAAGCATTGAACTGGATTAAGGACTGAGAGTAAATCGCCAATACGGATTTTCACGTACTCGGTTTTGGCTAAAAAAAGGAGAATTGAACCATGCAGACAAAAACGCTTTCCCCGGAACTGCTCCGCCAGATGGATGCCTACTGGCGTGCGGCCAACTACCTGTCGGTCGGCCAGATTTATCTTTACGACAATCCGCTGCTGAAGCGGCCGCTGACGCTCGCGGACGTGAAGCACATGCTGCTGGGACACTGGGGCACGACCCCCGGACAAAACTTCATTTACGTGCACTTGAACCGGGTCATCAAGAAATACGACCTCGACATGATTTACGTCTCCGGCCCCGGGCACGGCGGCCCGGCCGTCGTGGGCAACACGTATCTCGAGGGCACTTACAGCGAGATCTATCCCAACATCAGCCAGGATGAGGCCGGGCTGCGCAAGCTCTTTATCCAGTTTTCGTTTCCCGGAGGAATTCCCAGCCACGCATCGCCGGAGACTCCCGGCTCGATCCACGAGGGCGGCGAACTGGGGTATTCGCTCAGCCATTCGTTCGGGGCGGTGTTCGACAATCCGGACCTGGTCGTCGCCTGCGTCGTCGGTGACGGCGAGGCGGAAACCGGACCACTGGCCACGGCGTGGCATTCCAACAAGTTTCTCAATCCGGCCACCGACGGTGCGGTGCTGCCGATCCTGCATCTCAACGGCTACAAGATTTCCAACCCGACCGTGCTGGCCCGCATCGAGCTTGAGGAATTGGAACAGGTGCTCCGCGGCTACGGGTGGACGCCCTACTTCGTCGAGGGTCACGAGCCCGAAATGATGCATGCGGCCATGGCCGCGACACTCGACACGGCGGTGGAGGAGATCAAAAGGATCCAGCAGGGTACGCGCGTCCACGGCAACCGCATGCGTCCGCGCTGGCCGATGATCGTCCTGAATTCACCCAAGGGCTGGACCGGGCCGAAGATAATCGATGGCCTGCAGGTCGAAGGCACCTTCCGGGCGCACCAGGTGCCGCTCTCCGACCCGGCCA